>JAHEEY010000015.1 GCA_024640485.1 Chloroflexota bacterium
TTTCGCCGCCAACAGATCCTCTGCCTCGACACCCTCTAGCTGGTCAGCCAGGGTAAAGGCCTTCACTAGCTGTCCCCAGCCGTTGTCGAGGCTCATGTCCAGCAGCTCGGTCCATTCACCGTCGAAATTCTCCAGCCGCTGAGCCAGATACCATGCCTGCATCACCTCGCCAAGACCCGCCTCTTGATCAAGCATGATCTCAATCAGCTCTTCACAATCAATTTCCATCTGCGCTGCCAATGCTTCGGCGACAGGATTGCACGCCGGCGGCGGCTCATCATCCGCCTGAGCGAACGGAACCACACCAAGCAGCATAACAAGAACGAGAAGTACTGTTGTGATCTTAAGCCGCTTCCCTGGATTTTTCATTCCCATCTCCGATAGTGCCTCTCACAAAATCCAACACGGCCGGTGACCGTACCGCGGAATTCTGAGAATCCACCCGATAAGAGCGATGTTATAAAACAACTTGTTTCTACTTAAGCACATCTTTCTTACAAGAATGCTTAAGAAAAGAGCGATCATCCCATCATTGTAATCGGTCAGGGTTTTACAGGTAAATAGCCCCACAATACTATATATCAGGTTGAATCCGCGCATCGATTCGCCACACAGCGGCAGAACCCCACCTTGGCGCTAGGAAGCGAGAATCGCCACCCGATCACCAATGCGGATGGTGCCGCCAGACAGCACCCGGCTCAACACGCCGATGTGCTTACCGTCAAGGTTGCCGACACCCTGGGCGGCTTCTAGACGAGTACAGCCGATGCGCGGCATGGTGATCTCGATGACAGCCTCGGCGCCCAACTGCAGCCTGGTGCCGGCGGGCAGCGATTCCAGATCCAGCCCCTCAACGATGAGCTGTTCGCCAAATTGACCGGGCTTTGTCTGATACCCTTGGGCTTCTTTCTCCGCCAGCCAGCCGGTGGAAAGCAGGTTCAGCTGCCTTTTGGAGCTGCGCCCCGATTTCCGGTCGCCGGCAATGCCGCGGTTCTCGATCAGCGCTACCTGCTGAGCAGGGACACGTATGAACTCCCCTTGCCGGCCGTCTGAATAACCTTGATCCTCCGGCTGAAAAACGATACTGATTAGTCGTGCCATGTGAAAACTCCTTTGCCTGCGGCAGTCCTGTTGATCATTGAGACAGTTCCATGTCGGCAATCATCATCAAGAATACTTTGGATTCCAGCTCATCGTAGCTGTCAGCCGATGCCTCAACCCAAGCGACGACCTCTTTTCCCTCTAGGTCAGCGGCCATCAGAAAGCCTCGGATCTCCTGAGCCTCGCCATCACGGTAGCTGAAATCAGCCCGCGACCACAGGCTGCCGTCAAGATAATAAGGAAAGGGATCTCCTACCTGGAGGGCTTCGACTCCAGGACCGGCATCCCGGATCAGCGCTTCCAGCGCCTGGTCGACCGTTCGGTTCAGCGGCTGAATCCGGATGGCCGCGAATGTATCCAGATCCTTGCTGAACCGGTGCCAATCGTTCACCGGCTGATATGAGAAATCAGACGGTTGGGCAATGGTGAAGTCGGCCAAATCAATCGCAGCCCAATTTCCTGGAACAAGCCCAAAGGATGCCGGACGGAACTGCCAGCTGTCTACCACGGTATCCACAACAGCGATGGTGTCGCTCTCCCCACTGACGGGGCCATCAACATCGATCAGGTAGCCGACATCTTCTCTGACAAATGAGACAAAGATGCCGGTGCGCTGCTGATCATCTGCATTCTCATACCCATAGGCGGTGCGCTGTCCCTGCCGGCCGCCGATGGCGATTGTTTCTGGGGTATACAGCAGTTGAACGGGGCCAAACTGCTGCACCGCTTCCTGAGCCAAATTGGCGGCATTCGCATCTCGACCGACATCGGTGAACAGGGTGATCTGCAGCTGCGTGGTGCCGTCCTCATTGGTGATGGTGAGCATCGAGTCCTGATAGGAAGGCACGTCCCATAATGCCGGATAAAGGAATTGGAAACCCAGATACGGGTCGAAATAGGCGGTATATCCTTCCTGAGTTCCGCTGTTCAGTACGGCAAGATCTGTGAATGCATAGGAAACGCCGCCGGCAGTATCTTCGGCCGCCGCGCCCATGACATAGTCACCGTCGGGTAAGGGGCGCCAATCAATTGAAAGGGCGCCGTCCGCGTCGAAGAAGAGGCTCTGCCCGGGAATTGTTTCAATTCTGCCCTGAGCGTCTTGCATTAAGCTGCTCAGCCGGAATTCATCGCCTGCCTGGGGCACGGCCTCTGCGGTGATATGATCCTGGGTCACCCACATCGCAGACATCCGCCCGCTGCGGCGCTCGAAGGTCAATACAGCGTCCATCATTATTTCCGACCCCGCAGGGCGGTAGCCGCCGGCAACCGCGACCAGGGAGCTGTCCATCGCCACGGGCCAGCCCGCCGCATAGTCGCCGGCGCCGTCGCTGTCATAGAGGTAGCTGACCGAGCTGTCCCAGACGAAGAACGATTCATGAATCCCGTCTCGCCAGACAGGCAGCTGACTGCCGTCCGGCGAAAGAGATTGGTCCGGGGTGGTTCGATCGATCCATAGCAGCTTCAGCCGTCCGTCTTCCTGATACTGGCCGGCCATCACCTGTACGCGCTCGATATTCCGACCGGAAATTTCAAAATCCAGAAATGCCGGGTTCTGGAGGCCCACACTCTGGCTCAAGACCTGGGTGATGTTGATCACCGGCTGCTCGATTCCAGCTGCCGTGGCCTGATAGTAGCTGTTGAGAAAGCGATCCCAGCCGGGAATCTGGACGGTCTGGGCATACGCCGGCAAGTAGTCAGCGGCTGTCCAGGGGAAGTAAATCTGGATGCCACCGGCAGCGGCCCCACCATCGGGGCTGGCTGTCATCAGCGCCGCGTCGACAGCACGGGACAGTTCGCCCGCCCAGGCGCGCACCCCCTCATCGGGCGTGCGCCGCGCCAGAGTGTCAGCGAATTGCTTCAAATCAATAGAATCACCACGGTCATTGGGATCGGCAGTACCAAAGGGCGGTATCGCCGCCGCGGCACGGGCATCGCTGACCGCGCCGGATGTCAGATCAAGATTCGCTTCCAGCGCATTTACCAGCTGCTGCAGCGCATAGCTGATGTCAGGCAGCCGATCCAACGCCACCGCGGAAATAGCCGCAGTTGGTTCAGATACAGGCTCCCTGTTGGAACCAAAACTCGCCGCGATCTGGGCGGACAGATCAATCCCCTCCTGATTGGGATCCTGATAGAGCCAGGAGAGCATACGCTGGTAGTCCCATCCCTGCCCGCCCGTCATGCTTGCGGCCGCTGTCATCGTGTCCGCGTAGGGCGCCACCGCCTGCATCACCTCCATATGACTCATCGCTCCGCCGTCAAAACCAATCAGGTCCAGCCGGTCGACGGCTGCTTCTTTCAGGGAGTCGGACAATGCCTGAGCCAAATCGGCGCTGGTGATCAGATCGGTTTCGCCCGGGAAACCCACTGACCGATCAAACGCGGCACCGTGCCATCCATCGCCGGGCCCCCAAATAATCAGCCCGTACCGGTTTGCCGGGAATGTCTGGATGCCCCAGCTCAAGAAATCCGACAGCTGCGCCGGATCGCCCATATTGATTTCGCCCAAGGAGCCGAGCAGCTCCGAGCCTATCTGGTTCCCATCGCCATCTGCCTTCACCAGATAGCGGCGGGCTTCGGTCCAATCGCCGTCAGCGACACTACCGCCGTCACCACGGTCAAGCTGAACCAGCAGATTGACACCGTTCTTCTTGCCGGCGGCTTCCATTTGGTTCAAAGCATCCAAGGCGAACGGCTCCAGCAGGTTGTCGGCGCTCATATACACCATAATTGTCCAGGCGTCTTTGGCCGGGTCCAGAGTCGGCGTGGGGGGAGGCACTGCGGTCGCCGGCCGAGTTGGCAGCGGGGTCACCTCAGCGGCGACTTCGGCCGGATCATCGGCATCCTGTACAAGAACTACCGGCACCGTCGCCGGCAAGACAGCCGTGGGCAGCGGCGGCGCTTGGGTGTCTGTATTACAGGCGGTAAACAGCAGCAGCAGCAGGAGAAATAAGGTGGATAAATGGCGACGGGTGGTGGGTACCATGCAACCTCCGGGTCTTTTTTGTCGTCAGCGTGGTATCGATTATAATCAGTTATGCTGCATTTTGGCATCTGATCAGGATTTTCGTCACTCAACATCGAACCAAACAAATCAGAGCGACAGGTAACCGTCCATCACCCCCAAACGCTATGGTATACGAATACGCTGGAAACATGCACATGCACACACCTTACTCTGATGGAGTAAAGTGGCACGCCGACATTGCAGAGGATGCCATCAAGGCAGGCCTTGATTACATCATCGTTACCGATCACAACGTATGGGTCAGTGGGCTGGAAGGGTATTACGAAAATGAGCAGGGCCGCGTGCTGCTGCTTTGCGGCGAAGAAGTTCACAACAGCCGGCGGCAGCCCCAGGCCAGTCATTTCCTGGCGTATGGCGCGGAAAAGGAGCTGTCTGGCTATGCAGCCGATCCCCAGGAATTGATCAACCAGACCAATGCTGCCGGCGGCATCGGATTCTTAGCCCATCCCCACGAGAGAGAGCTGACCATGTTCAGCGAGTCCAATCTTGGTTGGCATGATTGGGAGATAGAAGGGTTCACTGGGCTGGAAATCTGGAACTACATGTCTGGTTTCAAGAACCGGCTGGCGGATGAGCTGGACAACATGCGGCTGAAACATCCACTGTTGGGCAAGATTAGGGCAGCACGCGCGGCACTCAACCCGCAGAAATACGTGACCGGACCTGAAAAAGAGACGCTGGCACTGTGGGATAGGTTGCTCTCGGAAGGGAAACAGGTAGCCGCCGTGGGGAACAGCGATGCCCACGGCACCCCCATGAGCATGGGCCCTATCCACCGGATTATCTTCCCGTATGAGTTCCTTTTCCGGGCGGTCAACACCCATATCTTGACCAATGAACCGCTCAACGGCGAGCTGGACCATGACAAACGGCTGATTCTACGGGCCATCGGCAAAGGGCATGCCTGGGTCGGGTATGACATGGCCCACCCGACCAAAGGGTTCCGCTTCTCCGGGCAGGGACAGGACCGCGGCAGGATGGGTGACCGAATCCAGTTGGATGCCGGAGCCACGCTTCAGGTCAGTGCCCCAGTCCGATGCAAGCTGCGCATTATCCGCCACGGCGTCATCGTTGCTGAAATCGAAAACGAGACAAATCTGACCCACATCCCGGTGGAGGAAGGCGCTTATCGCGCCGAATGCATACTGCCATATATGGGCAAGGAACGCGGCTGGATCTACAGCAATCCCATTTACCTTTGGTAGCTGCACCAGCCGCAGATCCCCTGCCTCTGTAGAGAGGAGTCGTAATATGCGTTGGATTCGCGGGTACTATCGCATTTGTTTTTCCGGACTGATTTTGGGACTAGGCGGCACCCTGGTCACCCTTACCTCTTGGGTTCCTCTGGAGATCCGGGGATTTCGCATCTCCTTCTGGATCTTGGTGATGACGGTCAGATCGCTGCTGGGCGTCCTCAATGTACGCACCAGCTGCCCCGACAAACCAACATTCCGGGCCCACCATGGATTCATCTTCCCCAATCACGTTTCCTTTGCCGACGCGCTGGTGATGGTCGGGATCACACCCGTCCGGTTTCTAGCCAAAGCAGAGATTCGCTCCTGGCCGGTGATCGGCATGATCGCCAAGGCGATCGGCTGTGTCTTCGTCAAGCGCGAGGACAAGAAATCCCGCAGCGAAGCGCGTGCGGCGTTGGCCATGGTCGACACCTTCCCTCCCATCGCCCTGTTCCCAGAGGGGAAACGAGGGCCGGGTGATGAGCTGCTGCCGTTTCGATATGGCGCATTTGAGATCGCCATAGGTGGTCAATCCTCGATTCTCCCCTGCGCCATCATCTATGATCCCCTGGATATTATCATCTGGCGCCGCGGCGAGAGTCTGCTGTCCGCCGTCTGGCGCACGGCTTGCTTTGCAGGCCCTATCAAGGCAGACGTTGTCGCCCTGGATGCAGTTCAAACCAGTTCGGAGAGCGATCCGGTAGCGCTGTCGATTGAGACCCGGGAGCAGATCGCGGCGGCCTTGCGGCAGCCTCAGGCCGAAGAACCGGCAGCGGAAACAACCGCCAGCCTGTGATTGCCGCTTCCTCCACCAGTTTCTGAGACGCCAAGTCAAAGACCCCCTGCCTTAGCTGTCAGGGGGTCTTTTTTGCTGCCTTACCACACCCCAGGTTTGAATCCTCTGGCTGACTGATGACATAGGTCCGCCACGCTTATCCTATCAAGCATCTTGTGCTAAAATCAGGGGAGATATTTAGTGAATTATTGAACTATCAGCTTGCAGTGACACAACTACAGTAGGGGAATATGGCGAACAATTTCAGCAAACCAGCACGTCCATTAGAACCAGAACGGCGGGCCGTGGTTATCGGTGCCTCATCCGGCATCGGCGCGGCACTGGTAGAGGCATTGGCCAGCCAGGGGTATCAGGTGGCCGCGGTTGCCAGGCGGGCGCCGCAACTGACCGCACTGTGTGAAGGGATCAATCAGACCGCAGGCATGCCAGGGCATGCTGCCGCATACACCCATGATGTGACTGAGTTCGAGAAGGTTCCGGAGCTGTTTCAACAGATCGTGCGCGACCTGGGCGGGCTGGAGCTGATTGCATACGTCGCCGGACTCCAACATGACGTTGCCGTCGATGAGTTCGCCTTCGCGAAGGACGCTGCCATGATCCGTACCAATCTGCTTGGGGCCATCGCCTGGCTCAATCAGGCCGCCATTCGCTTTCAGCGGGCAGGCAGCGGTCAAATCATCGGGATCAGCTCTATCGCCGGCGATCGGGGACGGGTGGCTTCTCCGGTGTACAACACCAGCAAGGCCGGTTTGAACAGCTATTTGGAAGCGCTGCGAAATCGGCTCACCCGGCACGGGGTAACGGTCACCACCATCAAGCCAGGGTTCGTCGACACCGTCCTGCTGGAACACGCGCCGAAGACCTTCTGGGTCATTTCGCCGGCAGATGCGGCCCGCCAGATCTTGAAGGCTGCTCAGAGGAAGCGGCAGGTCGCCTATGTCCCGGCACGCTGGGGGCTGGTGGGCATGATCATCCGGCACATCCCTTCCTTTATTTTCCGGCGACTAAGCATCTAGTATCGGGCAAACTATGAAGAGCAACGATCGCGTAACGACATCAAAGGCTGACAGCAGCGCCGCCGTCTCCCAAGTGTCCCCGTCCATCCTGCCGGCCAACAACCTCGAGCTTGTCGAGTCATGGGGTCGAGCTTCCCAGGGGATCAGCCACGTCTACCGGCCCACCACCGTCGATGGCCTGAAGGATCTATTCCAGTTGGCCCGAGAAACAGGATCTCATGTCGGCCTCCGCGGCGGCGGCAACAGCTACGGCGATGCCGCCATGAATGATGAACATATCCTCATCGATCTGCGTCGGATGAATCGCATCCTGGCCTGGGATCCCAAGAGCGGGGTTGTCACCATGGAACCTGGGGTAACCCTGGCGCAGCTGTGGCAATACACCCTGGAAGACGGCTGGTGGCCGCCAGTGGTCACCGGCACCATGGCCACAACTATCGGCGGCTGTGCCGGCTTGAATGTTCACGGCAAAAATGCATGGCAAGTCGGACCCATTGGCGACCATATCACCAGCTTTGAGCTGCTGCTGGCCTCTGGAGAGCTGATCAGCTGCGATAGGGGGAACAACAGCGACTTGTTTCATGCCGCCATTGGGGGCTTCGGCGTGCTGGGCTGTTTTACATCGGTGACAATGCAGATGAAACCGGTCTATTCCGGGCTGTTGGAAGTCCAAACGGAATCGCGGGCTAACCTTGCCGAGATGTTCAGTTATTTCGAGGAAAATCTGGAAAGTTCCGACTACATTGTCGGCTGGATCGATGCCTTTGCGTCAGGCACCTCCCTGGGCCGAGGTGATGTACACAAAGCGAACTACCTTCCCCAAGGTGCCGACCCCTACCCCAACCAAACCATGCGGCTGGACTACCAGCATTTGCCCGATACCATACTTGGCCTGGTTCCCAAGTCAATCATCTGGATGTTCATGCGGCCTTTTATGAACAACCTGGGGACCCGGATGGTCAATACCGCCAAGTACAACGCCGGACGCCTGGGCGGGCCCAAGGTGGGCCGACAACCGCACGCCGCATTTCATTTCCTGCTCGATTATGTGCCCAACTGGAAACAGGCATACGGACGGGGCGGGCTGATTCAATACCAGCCGTTCATCCCTAAAGAAAATGCCCAGGATGCTTTTGCCGACATATTGAAACTGTGCCAGCAGCGGGGGCTGCCAAACTACCTGACAGTCTTTAAACGGCACCGGCCCGATGACTTCTTGATGACCCATGGGATGGACGGATACTCCATGGCGATGGACTTCCGGATCACCGACAGAAATCGGAGCCGAGTTGTCAGCTTAACCCAAGAGCTGGATGAAATCGTGCTGGCAGCCAAGGGGCGCTTCTATTTCGCCAAGGACAGCACCCTGCATCGGGAAACAACCGAGTTGTATTTAGGACAGGATGCCACAGAGAAGTTCCGGGCGTTGAAGAAGCAGTATGATCCCGACAACCTGCTGCAGAGCAACCTTTGGCGGCGGCTATTCAGCTGAGGAAAGCCTCTTCTTGATCATTTCCTCAACATCACTGTATCGTCTGAAGAAATTGTGCTCACCGGTCAAGGTTGCCAGCCGCAGATGAAGGGCGCGGCCGTTGTCAGCTTCATAGGCTAAGGTCAGCTTCTGCCCCACCAGCTCCCCGACCAGCGCCCAATAATCCCGGGAGAATTCATCGGTCGGCTTCAGCTCGCCATCTTTATTTTCCTGGCGGCCGGCGATGAGCCGGACCAGCCGGATAATATACTTGTCCGCCTCGGCCACCATATCGAGCACATCTGCTTGAAACACCGCTCGAACATAATCCCCGTTGGGTAAATTCCAGGCGAATTGCACTGAAAAAGATTCACCAATTTTGTAGTTTGCAGTAGGCATAGGTCGAGTTTATCCGGCGTAAGCAATCTGTCAACCGGCACTCCTCAGCAAACCGGTGCCGGTCATCAGCCATATTCCAGTTGTAAGGCGCAAAAAAAGGCCGTTGTCCCGAAAGACAACGGCCCTTGCTCTACAAATCACGAGGATTACCGAATGGCCGCGTCGGTTTCCTTATCAAAAATGTGCATGGAAGCCATGTCAAATACCAGGTCAATTTCGTTGCCGGCGGAGACCATCATTCGAGGATCTACCGTGGCTACGAAAGAGTAGCGACCAGAGGTCAAGAAGAGATGGATTTCATGACCGAGCAGCTCCACCACTTCGCAAGTAGCCTTTATTGGGGCAGCGATGATATTGGGCGGCGCGTACTCGGGGGAATGTACATGCTCTGGGCGAATACCGAAGGTGACCTCTTTGCCAACATAGGCATCAAAGGCGCCGCTCTTGGACTTTTCGGCCGGGATGTCTACACGGAAGTCGCCAGCATCGACGATCAGCTTGCCCTCTTCTTTTACCAAAGTGGCGTTGAAGAAGTTCATGCTGGGGCTGCCGATGAAACCGGCCACAAAAGCGTTGTCCGGCTCGGAATAGAGGGCCCGCGGTGTATCTACCTGCATCAGCAGACCATCGTTCATGACGGCAATCCGGTCACCCATGGTCATCGCTTCCACCTGGTCGTGGGTAACGTAGATGAAGGTGGTCCCCAGACGCTTGTGCAGCTTGCTGATCTCGGCACGGGCAGAGACACGAAGCTTGGCGTCCAGGTTGGACAGCGGCTCATCCATGAGGAAGACGGCGGGTTCGCGGACAATGGCCCGTCCTACGGCAACGCGCTGACGCTGGCCGCCAGACAATGCTTTCGGCTTGCGGTTGAGCAGATCTTGAAGGCCCAGAATCTCGGCGGCTTCCTTGACTCGCCGATCCATCTCTGCCTTAGGTGTCTTGCGCAGTTTAAGGCCGAAGGCCATGTTGTCATAGACACTCATATGAGGATAGAGGGCGTAGGATTGGAAAACCATAGCGATATTGCGATCTTTGGGCGGGATGTCATTGACAACCTGGTCCCCAATCAAAATCTCACCTTCGCTGATTTCTTCCAGGCCAGCCAACATGCGCAAGCTGGTGGTCTTGCCACAGCCAGAAGGACCAACGAATACCAAGAATTCTTTGTCTGCGACTTCGATACTCAGATCTCTTACTGCGGTGACATCACCGAATCGTTTGAATACCTGCCGGTAGGTTACACTAGCCATTCATATTCTCCTTTAGCTGAAAGCTCAGTTGCCAGGGATTCAAAAACTAGCTTCTGGCGACCGAAGGTAAGCTAAATATAACGATTGGAATCGCCGGTGTCAAAAGGTTGTCTAATTAAGTGGTGTTAATTCACTACAGGAGGCCGTCAAGCTCAATCAATTCAAGGATGCTGTCGGGTATGCCGATAGGCAAATGGTTCACATAGCCGTTGATCCAGTTGGCGGCAGTCTGATGGTTAACGTCGAGAACCCGGCTGATTGCCCGCAGGCTCAACCCTTCCAAATGAAGGCGCAGCGCCTGCATGCGCACCTCTTCATCGTACCCGTGTTCCTTGGGGAGCGGGGTGTAGCGACAGCCGCAGAGCCGGCAGCGAAACCGCTGGCTTCCGGCGGCGGTATAGCCATCCTTTATCTGCCGCTCGGCGGCATGACATTTTGGGCATTGAATCGCACTCATAAGATGGTAAGGACGATGGCGGCGATGAATAGAATCAGCGCGAACAGGGCCAATGTCCAGTTCATCTTGAGCGCTTCAGCTAGATCTGGCTCAGCCAACTTATTCTGTCCTCGGGGCGGGCGGCGAGACTCTCCCATCAAGACCTTGCGAAACAGCTCAATACGCTCTGGTCGATTATCGGGATGCATTTCCATGGCCCACAATACCGCGTCAGACACATTTGAACTGATATGCTTATTCACGGCATTCAACGAGCGCATCATCCCTGGATTCAGAAAACGAGATTTGGCGTCTGGGGGCGAGTTGTTGGTTAGCAAGTGGTAGAAGGTCGCGCCCAGCGCGTAGATGTCGGTGCGGGAATCGGTGTGCCCACCGTCGCCGCCGTATTGCTCCAACGGCGTATACAGGAATGTGCCCCGCCCTTGAACGACGGTAATGGTGCGGGCATCATCCGGAGCCATAAGCTTCACCAGCCCGAAGTCCACCAATTTAATCCGGTTATCCGGGGTCAGCTTGATGTTAGCGGGCTTGATGTCGCGGTGCAGTACCGGCGGTGTCTGCCCGTGAAGATAAGTCAAGGCGTCGGTTATCTGCTTGGCCCACTCCAACACCAGCGATTCGCTCAAAGGGCCGTCATTTTCTTCCAGCAGCTGCTTCAAATCTTTGCCGGGAACATAATCCATTACCAGATAGTCGCGCCCATCCTGGGTAAAGAAATCTGACACCTTTGGCAGCGTGGGATGATCCAGCTGCGCCAAAATACTGGCTTCCTGCAAAAACTGGCTCTGCGCCTGTGCCTGTAGTTCCAAAGACAAATTGTCGTCCGTCTTGACTTCTTTGACAGCACAGAGCCGGCCCGGCAGGCGCAAATCTTCGGCGCGATACACGCTGCCCATCCCCCCTTGACCAACAATGTTGGTCAGTCGGTAACGTTCGCGTAAAATAGTATAGGTCTGGTTCGCTGATGACATATGGTTAGTGCAGATTCAGTAACATGTGTGACGTATCATCCTATTGTATCGCAATACGGAGCACAGTTTAAGTAAAGGGACAACACCATGAAAGAGAATCCAGTCTTGATCGCACGGGAAGGGCAGCTTGCCGGGCAGCGATGGACCGTTGACACGGACGAATTCTTGATCGGGCGAGGCAGCGACTGTCAGCTGGTTCTGCCGGAGCGGCAGGTGTCACGCTACCACCTGAAATTGATTTACGACAACGGCCGATACCAACTGCAGGATTTCGGCAGCAAGAACGGCACCCATCTCAACGGGTCACGGGTTCAAGGCACTGTACCGCTACAGGATGGCGATGAGATCCAGATCGCCCTTTGCGTCAAGCTGGTCTTTGTGGGATCCGACGCCACCCTTCCGCTTACTTTTGAGCCCCCAGTCAAACAAGGCAATCTGCTGATTGATATCGGCCAACGGTCGGTCGCGATTGATGGTGAAGAGCTGATACCGCCGCTCTCATTGGCCCAATTTCGTCTTCTGCAGATGCTTTATGAGGCAAATGGCGCGGTATGCAGCCGCGATGAGATTGTCAATGTCGTGTGGCCGGAAACGGACGGGATTGGTGTTTCCGAACAAGCGATCGACGCGCTGGTGCGCCGGCTGCGCGACCGCCTGGCTGAACTTGACGAGTACAACTACGTGGTCACCGTCCGGGGACATGGTTTCCGCCTGGACAACGAACCCCACTGACGGATATCAGCTGTGATGCCCGGTTGAGGCACCACAGCTGATCATCAGACTTCACTATTTCTACAGCCGGCTTTGAACCAGCCCCTTAATGGCCTGCAGACGTTCCACCAACTCCGCCTGCCCCTTAGCATCAATCTCTTTGATCACATTGTCCAGCATAGTGATTAGGCTGGGCGAGACCAACGGCTGATTCTCATCCAATATCTGCTGCTGCTCAGCCCCAGATTTGGCTTCCATCATTTGATTGAGCAAAATCACTTCGGGGGGATACTGGCTTTCCAACTGCTTCATGATCAAGGTGTGAACCTCATTCAACAGCTGTACCGCAGCCACATCTCCCTGCTGATCCGCTTCAGCGACCTGCGCTGACAAAAGATACATGAAGGCGTCATCGATCTTAGGCAGGTTCGCGGTGACTGCTGCTTCCTTGTCCTCAGCTGAAGTAATCGCCTTCAATGTCTCCGCGGCATCGGCCAATACCCGTTGGGACTCTTCCTGCATCTCATCATAGACCTTCAACAGCCTTGACCTCACATCCACCAGCCGTTTGGCCTGTTTCAGGTCGCCGGCGGCTTCTACATCTTCAATTTCCTGGGACAGCAGGCTGAAGAAGCTGTAATTCAAGGCGCCGCGCGCGGCAGTGACCAGGGCATCGACGATGCCGTCATCGTCCTTATTTGCCAGCAGATGCTTCAACAGCAGTTCTGGTGACAGTCCATTCGCTTTTTTGGCGTCCCGGTTTAGGGCGTGCATAGCCATCTGCTGCTTTTCCAGCTTGCGGCCCGCGGGCGTACTGGTCATCAGCTTGGCCCGCAGGTTGGTCAAGGCAACCATCTGCTTGCTCTCTTCCATTTGAGCGGCAGCATCGACATAGGATTGCAGCATGGCGAAGAACGTCTCATCGATTTCGTTGATTCGCTCCTTGATCAAGTAGTCGGCAACATCCTTGTCGGCGGTGGCTAAAGTCTGCAGCAGCTCGACTTGCTTGCGCTGGCGCGCGATCATCTCAGGAGTGATCCCTTCCGTCTCCAACACTTTCTCCATGAAAGACTGCATGGTCAGCATCATCTGCGGCTGCAGCATATAGGCCCGGCGCTGCTCTGCCGGCAGCTCTTTCATCGATTCCTGGGTCAGCTGGCCGATCAAATGCTGCTGGTCGACATGATTTAGATGCAGCTCCTGAGGGACATGAATCATAAACATTTCATAGGCCGGGTCATGAAAGAGCAAGGCGGTGGCCATTTGCCCGCCCATGCCGCAGCTGGGGCAGACAGCGACGTTCAGCTGTCCATTCAACAGACGTTGTTTGAGTTCGGGGTGTCTAGCGGCGTCAATCACCTGGTGCACTTCAGCTGTAAATGGCGTCTGGCAGCTGGGGCAGCTTACCTGGGTATACATTTGTCAGTTATCTCCTAAAAATAATGAGCAGCGATAAGAATTGTCATTCCAGGCGCTAATCTCTTGGTATTGAGAATGTGAAGGTTGTTCCTGGCTTTCCTTCGTTTGCGGAAAACCAAATGCGCCCGTCATGGGCTTCAATGATCGCTTTGGTGAGGAACAGACCCAGGCCGGTTCCTTCTGTCTTTCTGCTTAGGGCATTATCCAGTCGGGAAAACTTCTGGAAAATGCGGTACTTCTCATGATCTGGTATGCCAATCCCTTCGTCTGCCACGGAGACCGTGACGTAGTCGGAGTGAACGTCTCCGCTGACAGTTATCTCCCCCTTCCCTGGGGAATACTTGATGGCGTTGCTGACCAAGTTGTTGAAAACCTGGATCAAGCGCCGTTCATCCCCCATCACTGCCGGGAAATCGGCGGGAAAATCGAGGATGAAGGTATGGTCCTGGACCTGGCTGCCGAACTTGCGGACCACATCGGCAGCGATTTTGGGCAGCAAGACCTCCTCACTGATCTCCAGGTTGAAGGTGCCGGCCTGCAGCCGGGACGCTTCCAGCAAATTGTCGATCAGCGCCGTCAAATGGTCCGCTTCTTCTTCGATGACGGCCAATGACTCATCCAGTACTTCCGGCGACCAATTTGCATCTTGACGGCGCAGCGTGCCGGCATATCCCTTGATAATCGAGACCGGCGTCTTCAATTCATGGCTGACCACGGAAATGAAGGTCTTCTGCAGCTGTTCTTCTTCCCGATAACGAGTGAGGTCCCGAACATTGGCGATGATGTCAGTCATCTGATCGTTTTCATCCACCAGAGGGGCATAGGTGATGCCCAGGCTGATCAACTGACCGGTCTTCGATTGGCTTTCCTGATCGGTAAACCTCTGCAGGTCTCCTTCCACATAAATCTGGGTCGCTCCTGGCAGGGGCCAACCGTTGGCGATGGCATCTTCCAGGTCGGAGTCAGTCCGTACCGTTACCCAATTGATCACATCGTGATGCGTCTGGCCAATCACGTCGGTGGCATTCCAGCCGGTCATTTGACTCAGGGATTTGTTAAAGACCTTGATTCGCAGCGACGGGTCCAAAATCATGACGCCGTCGGCGCTCTGTTCCAGGATGGCGTACAGCCGCTGCTTTTCTTGATGCACCTGCTGGTATAGCCGAGCGTTTCGCACGGCGATAGCTGCTTGTTCGGCAAAGCTGCGCAGCAGTCGAGCGGCATCCTCGACGAAATAATAATTGCCGGACTGGAACACATAAATCAGGCCAATCAATTGATTGCCGCTGGTCATGGGCAGCCGCAGCGCCTGGGTCAGCCCCATATCGGCCTTCCGGGCTATCTCCTTCAGCCGGCGGGTAATCTCTGGAATCGCCTCGTTTTCAGTCCCCTCCTCGTACGGCAATCCGTGGACCAAGGGGGCGAAATGATCTACCAGATGGGGCGGAATCCCATAAACGGCAGCCACCCGGAACGTCTCGCTGTCCGGCTCCACCAATGCGATCATCCCGGCGCGGCCCGAGACCAGCTCCACAGCAGCCCGGAGGATAATGCGCAGCAGATCGTGCAGATCAAGTTCCGCAGTCAGAGCGCGGCTGATAGCCAGCAGATATTCTCGTTGCAGGATGCGCGTGTCTACAAGTGCTTTCACTGAGTTCTTCCCTACCTCGTCCAGGATTGTAGCATAGCCGAGTATGCCAACGCTATCATAGTCTAACCAGCCAGGATATGAAATACGTTAGCTGGCGTCCCCGCTGCCGCAAAGCCGTTGACTGGCCAGTTGAAGGCAGCAAAAACGCCCGGAATTCGTTGAACTCTGGGCGTCATGTCAAGAACACTATGAGTATGGTCGGTACGGCCTAGAGCGACTTGGGATCAATCCCGGCGGCCTTCAACGCCTTGTTGTAGGCTGATTTGGCCTTGGCGTTGGCGATACGGGCCTTGCGTACATCATCCGGGTCCATGCCGTCGGTGATTTCCACCAACTCTGGCGGCGCCGGCATATTGGCCACCGGCTCTGGCGCGGCGATAGGGGCCGGAGCGGCAGGGGCTGCCGGAGCGGCGGCAGGGGCGCTGGCGCCGGCGGCTTTCAGCGCCTTGTTGTAGGCTGACTTGGCCTTGGCGTTGCTGATGCGCGCTTTGCGCACTTCGTCTGGCGACATGCTGTCGGTGATCTCAATCAATTCGGGCTCGGGGACGGCAGGGGCTGCCGAGGCTGCCGATACAGCCGGTGCCGCTGCCGGCGCAGCTTCACCGGCAGCTTTCAACGCTTTTTTGTAAGCTGACTGCGCCTTGGCATTGGCAATAGTCGCCTTCCGCTTCTCATCGGGGGACATGTCGTCGGTAATTTCCACCAGCTTAGGTTGGGGAACGGTGGAGGCGACCGCGGCGGCGGGGGCAGCGGCGGACGCGCCGGCGGCCTTGGCCGCTTTCATAGCCGCGGACTTGGCTTTGGCGTTGGCGATGCGTGCCTTCCGTTTTTCAGCATCGGGCATGTCATCAGTTATTTCAATAACCGGGTAGTCCTTGCCAGCGACCAATTCGACTTTACCGCCCGCGGCGGCAGCGGCGGCTGGGGCGGCAGCAGCGGCTGCTTGGCCGGCGGCCGCTAGCCCAGTCCGGGCACCATCCCATCCGTGATGTTTGGCGATGCGGACCGTGCTCATCGGATCGTTGGCCAGATTTTTACCGGCAGTCCGAAGTGTAGAATTGCCCAGGCTGCCAATGCCCATGTTGGCACCGCGAGGCAAGCTGGCAGCGTGTTTGGCCGCCAGCCGGCGGGCCTCCTTCATCTGGGACTCAAAATCGGCGGCGACTGCAATCTCGTGACCCATAGTGGCGTTGAGGTTATAGAGGTTGCCCGCGTCGGCCAAGGCAGCTTGATTATCTTTGATGGCAGTATCCAGCCGGGATACGCCGACAGAGACGGCAAATCCAACCAGAATCGTCAAGAAGACGATGAGAACTAGAATTAGAAATATTGGCATATTCGTACCCTTCAGTTTTTATTTCGATCGGCAGGAGTATTATACAAACGGCGCCCTATTTCTCAAATAAAATAAAGACATATTAACAAAGTGGTAACCAATCTTTGATAATCCTCTAAAGAGGGATGCCGACTGTGAACAGAGTGGCGGTGCACCAGGGTTGAATTAGTTGACGAGCAGCCCAGCTTTATGTGACAATAATCTCACAATGCATGCCTGTTTTTGCGGGTCATGCGGCCACAACAGGGACAAATGGAATGAGGCGCTTGATCGATCATCTGCCGGGCTTGTTGCTTAAGGGATAACACGCAGCCAATTGGCACAAAAAAGCCCGGTAAATACCGGGCTTGATCGTTAATCTCGATGCCGAAGGTGGGATTCGAACCCACACGGGTGTAATACCCACTACGCCCTGAACGTAGCGCGTCTGCCAGTTTCGCCACTCCGGCTCAAGCAGGCAGAATTTTAACAAAACGAGGGCAAAAGTCAACAAACTGATGCCACCAATTTCTTGTCTGCTTCGATGACAGGATGAAATGTTTTTGCGGGCGGCAGAGGTTACCGACGATTTCCCGCCCGCTGCGGTCGCCACGTCTGAGAGCAATTGTTAGCGATTAATCCATTCCCTAAGCAGTTCTAGGAGGCAACTATGTCAGTTTCTATATCATTGTTAAAGCAAGTCCCGCTGTTCGCGACGCTGAACAGCTCGGAACTGGGGGCTTTAGCGGCGATTTGTTTTGAGCAGCAGATTGAGCCGGAAGCAGCCATTATGGAGCAGAACACAACCGGGTCCGAGATGTATGTGATTGCCAAAGGAGCGGCAGAAGTGTTCATTCAGGGACAAGGTGAAGCGCGCAGCCTCGTAGTGTTGGGCAAGGGACAAGTGATTGGCGAAATGGCGCTGGTTGACCAGGGATATCGCTCGGCCTCTGTCAAGGCCACCAAGCAGGGCGCGACCCTTTATAAGGTTGATGGCAAAAGCTTCTACGAGCTTTGCTCTGAAAACAATCACATAGGGTACGTGGTAATGCGCAACCTGGCTATTGACCTGGCCTTCAAGATGCGCCATCGCAATCTTGCCGATTCATAAACAGAGGAGTCCCTAAATGAGCGAAGACAACGACACCATCTACTACAAAGTCAGTTATGTAGTTCTTGACAACAAACATCCTGGGGCGATCATCAGCGAGGACAAGCGTCCAGTTCCGGGCGATGAGGTGACTTTTGACAATCGGGTCTTTGAAATCCTTGAGGTGGCCGAACTAATGCCCCCAACCGGCAGTTTCGGCTTTCTGCACGCTACCTGCCGCTTCATTCGAGAACTTGACTAGACGCAGAATATTTGCCGCGCCAATGGATGCCAGCTGGAAGGTTGTTGCAGCCGGCATCCATTGGCCCCATCTCGATGGTGTGGCCTGGAGATGGGCACGGCATGAATCGAATTTCCCCCGCCCTCCCTCGAAAAGAAGGTGAAACCATCAGGCAATATCAATCGCGCTGACCGCCAGCTTACCAGCCTCTTCCAGTGCCGCATGCTGCTGCCCTTTGGCATTGAACCAGCGGATGGCGTATTCATTCATGAGTTGGTCCAGCGCTTGCCATAGATCGGCGTTAGCTACTGGTTTGCCATCTTTCTTCTGCCACCCCTTCTTCCGCCAGCCGTGGATCCAACGGGTGATCCCTTGAAACAGATAATCGGAAGTAGTGAAGATTTGGGCGGAACTTCCAGGCGCGACCAGCAGCAGGCTCTCGATGGCCGCGGTAAGCTCCATACGGTTATTGGTGGTCGAAGGATGAGATCCGCTGGACTGCTCCACCTTTGTCCCATGTTCCATGACCACTCCCCAGCCGCCTGGTCCAGGATTGCCTTTGCAGGACGCACGTAAATAGAGGCGAGGGATATCCGGTGAGACTTGAGCATCAGGGGTGATCTCCAGCCGGGCCTGCCTGGCCAATCTATCAACCCGATCATTCATTGGGTTGCCAGCATGCCCTTTTACCCAATGCCACTCGATCTGGTGCCGCTTGACCAGGGGCCACAGCTGCTGCCACAAGTCAGCGTTCGGGACCGGGGCGCCGCCTTTCCGCTTCCATCCTTTGGCCGCCCACCCCTCGATCCACTGAGTAATCCCTTTGCGGACATACTCCGAATCTACGTAACAATCAACTTCGCTGGGACGTTTCAAGGCACTCAAAGCGCTGATGGCGGCTTGAAGCTCCATGCGGTTATTGGTGGAATCGGGATCGTTGCCGGTGAGTACCTTCTCGCGCTGGCCAGCACGCAGTATCGCGGCCCAGCCGCCTATACCGGGATTGGGATCCGCGCCGCCATCCGTGTAGATCACTATTCGGTCAGACATATGATTGGTCGCCTTTATGCGCGGTCCAGCCTGGCCGCCGCGGCCCAGCCGGGCCGATACTACTTCCCAATAGCCGCCAGCATCTCTTCAACTGAAGTGAATTTCACCCGCGGCCTTCCCTGCGCTTCTCCACGAGAAAGTTCCATCTCATCCAGCTTCAGCCAATCGTCATACGAAATGAATCGGGGCTGCCGCTGGGCGACAAAGGCCGCAGCCGTGTCGGCACAGGCATCCGAAGGATTGAGGGTAGCCCCTGCTTCAGCATCCGCCAACATATGGGTGACCGTCTCCAATGCATCTGGCTTGTTGGTGCCGATGATACCGGAGGGTCCCCGCTTGATCCACCCGGCAGTATATTCTCCGATTACCGCTGTTTGGCTGTTGGGATCAATCACTCGCCCTTCTTTGTTCAGGATAACCCCCCAATTTTCATAGAAGGGCACGCCCTCTAAGGGGATGCCCCGGTAGCCGATCGACCTAAAAACCAACCCCGCCGGCACCGTCTCAACCTCATCAGTCTGTCTCGATCTAAGGCTGCCTGCATCAGTCGCATACAGCTCATTTTTGGCAAGGCGGACCGCGGCAACCCTTCCCGTCTCATCCCCAATCAGCTCAATCGGCGAAACCAGGAAGCGAAGGGTCAGCGTGCGCGATTTTTCGGTAGGCTTGCGTTCAACGTAGGATTGGATGATCTCGACCTTCTTTGCCGTGGACCGATCAGAGCCGCTGGCCAAAGCCGACTGGCTCAGAGGATCGAGCTCAGCCTCATCAGCCAGGACGATCGCTTCGGTATCGGCTAGCTCACCTAGCTCCTTGATCTCCGGGGTTGTGAACGCTGCTTGAGCCGGACCTCTCCGCCCCACAATGGTCACGTGCTTCACCTTGCTTGCCGTCAACGCCTCTAGCGCGTAATCGGCGATATCGGTGACTGCCAGCTCTTCAGGGGTCCGGCACAGAATCCGGGCCACATCCATGGCAACATTGCCAACACCGATCACAACCACATGCTCACACGAGAGATCGACTTGGTAATCTCTGTAGTCAGGATGACCGTTGTACCAGGCCACAAACTCAGTGGCAGGCACGCTTCCTTCCAAGTCCTCACCGGGGATGCCCAAGCGGCGGTCGCTCTGAGCTCCAGTAGTGAAAATAATTTGATGGTAATGGTTGCGAAGATCCGCCAGGCTGATCTGCTTTCCCAATTCCACATTCCCAAAGAAGCGGAATCTTGGGTTCTGGGCGATGCGGTCGTAGACCTTGGTGACGGATTTGATCTTTTGATGATCTGGGGCTACCCCATATCGAACCAATCCGAAAGGGGTTGGCAGCCGTTCAAACATATCAACTTCTACAATCAGTCGGTCTTGCTTCAAAAGATAATCGGTGGTGTAGAAGCCAGTCGGGCCAGCACCTACCACAGCGACTCTCAGCGGGCTGGCCTCAGTTCCAACTTGCGACATGTACTCCTCCATGAGTTTGGATCAATCAAATGTAAAAATAGTGGGTTCACTCTGGTTGGGATGATTCAGCCTGGATTTTAGTTTCCAGCGTGTCAATTTCCCCAAGATACTGGTCACGCTCTGCTTTCAGAATGTCCCCAATAGAGATGATACCGACGAGGTCGCCGTTTTCGACGATCGGCAAATGTCGGAATCGCTTCTTGGTCATGGTCTGGGCGACAGACGAGATGTCATCTTGGGGCACTCCGATAACCAGGTCTGAGGTCATGATATCTTGGACCTCAAGCCCAAAGAGAGCTTCGTCTTCGGCTGCCCGGCGGACAATATCCCGCTCCGAGATGATACCGACTGGATTGCCGTCACTGTTGACGACCACCAGTGCCCCGATATGATGTCTGCTCATCAAGGTCACCGCCTCCCTGATCTGTCGATCTGGGCGAATAGTGATCACATTGATCCCTTTCTTGGCCAGGATTTGTCTGACGTTCATTGGACTTAACCTCCATAGACATATTGCCGGCGAAGTGGCGGCGTACCAGCACGCCGTTTTACTTCATCCCTACAATCCGCTTGCTCCCAAAACCAGCGGATGCCTATGTGGGGATACTAGGACCGGAGTTAAGGCATGTCAATAGTTGATCACGGACTTCTCACCTGCCAGCCAGATCCTTGGGCTCTGCACTGTCAGGGCAGGCGCAGATCAGCGCATCACATTGCCCAGGGCGGCACAAGCAGGGCAGCTGCCGTCCGGGCGCACGATGGCGTACCCAGCCTGAGGATCCCCGTTTGAATCAAAACTGGTGAAATCGACATTGAAGACGATCACCATCCGAACCTTTCCGGAAGCTGCCGAAAGGCTCACAGCTTCGGCCAGCCATTGAGCATGCTCAGCGACCGACGTGCCCCCGGCCCAACTGAATCCAGGGGACAAGGGGCCGTATCCATCGGCGGAGAGGTAGCCCAATTCGGTGAAACAGACCTTTCGAGATCCGCCAAAAGCGTTGTAATACAAATCAAGGGTGGGCTGGAAATACCAGCTGTAATGATATGCGGCGGGATGGCCTGAGGTCGCGTAAGGTGAAGTGGCCCCGGCGTTGTGGTGAACGCCAACACAATCCATGTAGTTGGCCGCGCCAGCGGCCCTCATCCCCGCCAGATACCGATCGTCTGCCCAGGCGTTGCTGCCGTTGTCAAATCCGGTGGGAGCCAATGCTCCCGAGATCACCATGACGTTGGGATTGACTGATTTGATACCGTTGTAAGCCGGCGCCAACAGATTGTTGACATAACTACCGGGATCGATCTCTCCGGTGGGCCATTCAACGTCAATGTTCATCTCATTCCATACTTCAATCGCGTCTGGCCCCAGGCCGGCGACCCCTTTCAGGAAGTTGACGTATCCATTGAAATCTATGCTTCCGGGGGCGGGATGGAGATTAGCGCCGGGAATACTGAGCAGCACCTTGAAGCCATTGTTGTGGGCATCGGCAATGGCTCCTGCCAAGACGCGGAAATCATCCCCTGGCGACCATTTATGCTGGAATTTGACCCAGCTCATGCCCGATTCCTGCATCTGCGCCTTCCGCCCCAGGCCCAGCGCCTGACCGCCGATCTCGAAGCCGGCGTTGGCTGCCGGCGGCGGCGCGGCTGGAGGGGGCGACGACGGCGATCCGCTGCTGCCGCCTGGGATGGTGAGCAGTTGACCAACATATATGTAGTTTGCATTGACAATGTTGTTTGCCGAGGCAATCGCGGCGACGGTACTGCCGAAGCGCTGAGCGATACGGGAAAGGGTATCGCCCGGCTGCACCGTATAGCTGCTGCCGCTGCTGGGCGGCGGCGCCGAGGGGGGCACCGACGGCGGC
>JAHEEY010000292.1 GCA_024640485.1 Chloroflexota bacterium
TTAGTCTAAAATCTTAGTGATAACACCAGCACCAACAGTCAAGCCACCTTCGCGAATCGCGAAGCGGCCGCCTTCTTCCAAAGCGACGGGGATGATCAACTTAACCTGCAGGTTGACGTTGTCACCAGGCATAACCATCTCGACACCTTCTGGCAAGAATACCTCGCCGGTCACATCCATGGTGCGGATGTAGAACTGGGGCCGATAGCCGCGGAAGAATGCGCTGTGACGTCCACCTTCGTCTTTGCGCAGAACATATACTTCGCTCATGAACTCGCGATGGGGGGTGATGCTGCCGGGCTTGGCCAATACCTGGCCGCGCTCGATATCCTCACGGGCAACACCGCGCAGCAGTAAACCAGCGTTATCGCCAGCTTCCACTTTGTCCAGGATCTTGTGGAACATTTCCATCGAGGTGACCACGACCTTGCGGGTCTTTTCGGCCAAACCAACGATTTCAATTTCTGTGTTGGGCAGCAAGGTGCCCCGTTCCGCACGGCCGGTGACCACGGTGCCGCGACCCTTGATGGAGAAGACGTCTTCTACCGGCATCAAGAACGGTTTGTCGGTCGCACGTTCCGGCTGCGGGATGTACTCATCGACCACACGCATCAGCTCCCAGATGGGGGCGTATGCCGGGTCGTTTACATCGGTGCTCTCAGATTCCAATGCCGCCAAGGCACTGCCGCGGACGATGGGGGTTTCGTCGCCAGGGAAGTTGTAGCTGTCCAGCAGCTCGCGCAGTTCCAGCTCGACCAGCTCCAGGAGCTCTTCGTCGTCCATCATATCGACTTTGTTCAAGAAGATAACCATCGCCGGCACTTCCACCTGGCGGGCCAGGAGCACGTGCTCACGAGTCTGGGGCATGGGGCCGTCTGGGGCCGCTACCACCAAGATCGCGCCGTCCATCTGGGCAGCGCCGGTGATCATGTTCTTAATGTAGTCACGATGACCTGGGCAGTCCACATGAGCGTAGTGGCGATTGTCGGTCTCATACTCAACGTGAGCAATCGCGATGGTGATACCGCGTTCGCGCTCTTCCGGGGCATTATCGATAGAATCGAATGCCCGGTAGCTAGCCTGTGATTTCATAGCCAGCGTCTTGGTGATGGCCGCTGTCAGAGTTGTCTTGCCATGGTCGATGTGACCGATGGTGCCGATATTACAGTGCGGCTTTTCGCGTACGAATTTTGCTTTACCCATTGTTCAATACCCTCAAATCTGTGTCATGCATCAAAACGGAAAATAAGAACGCTGCCAAGATCGCCGTTTTGATACGACTTGAAACCTACTACCTTTCACAAGAATACCCCGTCACCCACCGATAAAATCTACTGGGCGTACGGGGCACAGAGCCCACGATGGGATTTGAACCCATGACCTCATTCTTACCAAGAATGCGCTCTGCCGACTGAGCTACGTGGGCAATTCGTCTAAGCTTTCAGCTAGTATACAGAAAGCTGAGAGCTATGGTGGGCCAGGTAGGACTCGAACCTACGAAGGCTATCGCCAGCGGATTTACAGTCCGCCCCCTTTGCCACTCGGGACACTGACCCAGAATCGAATTTTAAGATTTTTATAGTGCACGCACCGAATTGCAAACCTTTGTTAAGCCGACGATGGGACTTGAACCCATAACCTATGCTTTACAAGAGCATTGCTCTGCCAATTGAGCTACGTCGGCAAGTCTAAGGTTTTGACTCAAGCCCATAAAACAGTTCAATAATTCAATTGGACTGTCGTTGCACTCAGAATGACAAGTATATCAAATGTGATATTTTCGTCAAATGCAACAGAGCGTTCTCAATAGCTTGCTGACGTAGATCACAGGTCGAATACCACGCAATAGTTTATTAGACTCTTTTACAGATGTCAATCCCGATTTTTCGGGGGTGTTTAGCTGTGGATTGAGGGGCTCTCGTTATGTCTTGTACACCTGTACACTACCAGTGGTCAGCGGTTCAAGGAGGCTGGCGGAAGGGCTTCAGATCCGTTGGTCTCCATTAAGGGCTTGGCGCGGCTGTTTAACAACCGCACCAAGATCAAATCGAAATTGACACGCGACCTGAGAGTACGCTAAAGTATTAGCTGTAGCTGAGATTATTTATCATTGACGTCGCTAGAAGGGCGGGGGAACGTGAGATGGATCAGCTCATGTCGTGTTTTTGGCCGCGTTTCATCATCAGAGTTTGAAAATTATGGATATACCAGTAAGCCGACTAAATAATCGCCTGGCACTGCAGCTGCCGGCGGAACTGCCGTTGGGGTTGGTTTTTGTGGTGGGGGAAGTCAGCGAAGTGGTGCATGTCGCCGGCGACGGTGCTTCAAAGGGGCGCGACACGGGGGGGCATACTGAAGTCGAATTGAGTGAGATGTCTCATCGACTGCGCTGCCGGCTGACGGAACGGGCCGCCGCTGAGGTTGACATAAAGCAAGGCGACTGGATCCGTGCCGGCGGTCATCTGACCTTTGATCCGCAGCACGCTGACTATGTACTTCTGGCCCGTGATGTGGAATTAGTCACCGGTGGCGGGCGCGAAATCGAGGAACCAGAAGCAGCCCCGGATGAAGATAGGGTCGATGCCGGCGATGTCCAATTGGCCAAGAAAGACGCCCATCCCATCCTGGATGATATCGCCAAACGATCGCATGACGCGGAACTGGCTCAAGGTGAACTGCCTGATTGGGTCCAGAAAATCGCCCCTCCGGAAGTGAAGGCGGAAATGGAACTGACACGGTCAGAGATGGATCTGGTGCTGGGCAAAGAGCAGGAGCTCCAGTTCCTGGACAGCGAGGAACCCAAGGATGATCCTGACGCCGGCAGCGATTCCACCGACCAAATCCTGGCCTATTTGGCCGAGATCATGGATGAAGAAGATGATGTGGAGCTGGTGCCGGAGATGATTTCGGATTTGGCCAAAGGTGAAGGGGTTGTGCCGGTGAGCGAGAGCAGTTCTAGAGCTTATGAAGTCCCGGAGCCGAAAGCTGAGGAAGCGTCTGAGCTGGACGAATTGATAGCGGAAGGCGAGTCGATGGCGGAGCCGGCCGCTGTCGATCAGAAAGCGAGGCGCCAATCAACGCGTTTCGATCCCCTTACGATTGTGCTGATCATCGCCGCGCTCATTTTCATCACGGCGGTCGCTGTGAATTTGGTCTCTCAACTAATTAGGTGACCATTCTCTAGTTGAGGGACCGGGTGAGAAGGGGGCCGCTGGCGTCAGGCTCAGATTTGATGCCGTTTGCGATACGCTTCGATGGACGTGCGGATAGCGCGCTGGCTGTTGATGGCAGCCGATGCCGGCTGTGACAACTTCTCCTGATAGGCTGATTGTAGAGTTTGTGTCTGCGCCACAGTCTGACCTGCTGACGCCAACACTTTTTCCCGGATCGGTTTCACAAGATTTTCACGAATGGGAGGCTCTTCGGTTTCCCCAACCAGCCAGCTGTCTAGCGGCTGGGCGATTTGGCTGTTCATGCCGGCTATGGTATGGGGTGTCTCAGTCAGTAAATCGGCGGAGGCCTGCATGATCTCGCTGGCACGCTGCCCAATCCCAAACGGGAGCCATTTAAGGACGCTTTTGAACCAATCGTTGAGCATCTGCAAAAAAGGGCCGGTGGATTCTACCGCAGCACCCAGCAGGAGTTCTACCAGCGTGAAATAGTTGCGCAGCTTGCTCGTCTGCTCGTCCAACCAGAGGCGTCCGTTTTGGAGCGCGGGAATCTGACTATCAAGTTCGTCCAAAGCCTGCCGCCCCACTTCGATACCTTCCGCAAGTGTCGGTATGCCGCTTAACAGTTCGGTCATATGGGCAGACACCGAGATCAAACCCTGATCCAACAGCTCAGCAAAGTCGACATCATCAAACTGCTGGTAGAGTGCCAACAAACCGCTCAAGACGCTAAGCTGCTGGCTACTGTTGTCCAATTCTGCCCGCAAAACCTGAAACTGACCATTGTCGGACTGCTCCGCCTGCAGGCGGCGTTCTGCGGCATCCAGTTTGGTCTGCAGTCTGATGTTGTCCGCTTGCGCCGAGACCAACTGGGCATACAGCTCCGCGTCCGCGGTGTTGGCGACGGCTGCCGGCATGGGGGCGCTGATTAGATTGGCGACGGCGGCAGCGGGTAGGGGTGATTGTCCCTGCTTGGTCAGCAGGGCGGCACCGGTTCCAGTGGCGGTGGCCGCGGCAGCGGTCAACGCGGCAGCTTTTAAGAACCGGCGGCGGCTCACATTCTGATCGTCTTTGTCTTGATGGATCATCATGTCATCCTATGTGCTGGCATAAGCGAGCTGGAAATGGATCGACTGGCGACGCCTTCGGCAGACAGCGCCAATCAGCTTGATACAGATGGTCTGTTTGGGATGCGCGATCGAGAAAGGCCCGCGCAGATACAGTTGTGCCGGTTTGATTCACATCCATATATACGCAAATCAACGCGGCGAGTTGCACACAACAATGGGGGCAGGCTGGCTATTCGTGACTATAGCCCAGCCGCTTTAGGGCGCGGGCATCCTGCCGCCACTTGGGCTCGACCTTGACCTGAAGTTCCAGAAATACCTTGGCTTCAGCCAACTCTTCGATCTCTTTGCGGGCCGCCGCGCCTATCTTGCGAAGCTGAGCCCCTTTGGCACCGATCAGAATCCCTTTGTGATTGTCCCGTTCAACATAGATAGTGGCATGAATATAGACGGTCTCATCGGGCCGCTCACTGTACTCATCAACCTGTACGGCAATGCTGTAAGGGATCTCCTCGCGAAGCTGCAGCATCACCTGCTCTCGAATCAATTCCGAGGTGATATCGCGCATGTAAATATCGGTTACTTGGTCGTCGGGGTAGAATCTGGGCCCTTCCTTCAGTGACTCGACGATCATCCCCAGCAGTTCATCGCGGCCAGCGTCCTTGGTGGCTGAGAACAAGATCCATTTGGCATCGGGCAGCAGCGCCCGATATGCTTCCGAGCGGGGCAGCACATCTTCGGCTTTCAGCAGATCCGCTTTATTCATGCAGAGAATTACATGGTTCCCTGCGGCGAAGGGTGCCAGCTGTTTGGCGATAGCCTTATCACCTGGGCCAGGCTTGGAACTGCTGTCCACCAGCCAAAGGATGACATCGGCATCGTCCAGAGTCTCGACGGCTGTTTCGACCATGAATTCATCTAGCTTGTGGCGTGGTTTCATCATGCCGGGCGTGTCCATAAAGACAATCTGGTATGTTGGCGTGGTGATGATACCCAGCTGGCGAACGCGTGTCGTCTGGGGGCGGGGGGTGACGATGGCGATTTTTTGCTGCATGAAGGCATTAAGCAGGGTGCTCTTGCCCACATTGGGGCGCCCTACCATGGTTACGTAGCCGGATTTATGCCCTTCCGCCACCGTGTATCCAGTCAATTCTTGATTATTCGTCTCTTTATTTTCGTCCAATGTAATTCCTCAAGCTTTTCTCACAAGGGTTATTGCCGGTCTTGATCTGCCGCCGGCAGCTACCCTAACTGATTGCGATTTTTCAGGACTCGTTTCAGCTCTCTCATGGTGAGCCCAACGCGCTCATCCCGCAGCAGCGGCAGGCGGATGCGGCTGCGACGGAGCTGGTTGATATCCAGTTTGGCAGTGACCAACGCCTCTTCGTAGTAAGGGGCCCGGGCCAGCAGGTTGCCATCTGGCCCATAAGCGGCAGAGCCTCCCCAAAAAGTGACCCCATCCTCGAAACCGGTGCGGTTGACATGAATCACGAAGTCGGTGAACATGCTGGCGTACGCCTGGTTGATGTGCTCAACCCATTTGGCGCTGCCGATCTGCTGCGCTGTGGCTAATCCGCGTCCTGGCGATGCCGAGATTAGAATCAAGATATCAGCCCCATCCAGCCAAAGGACATAGGGGGCGCTGACGTGCCAGAAATCTTCACAGATAAGGATACCCAGCCGGCCGAATCGGGTGTCGAACGCTCTCAGGGCATCTCCCCAGGCGAAATAGCGGCCCTCATCAAACATGCCGTAGGTCGGTAAATATAATTTGCGGTGCAGATGGATGATGGCGCCTCCGGAGAGATAGGCCGCGGAAATGTAATATTTCTGCCGTTCATCCGCTTCAACGAAACTCACCACAATATCCATGTCTCGACTGGCGTCCAGCAGCTTGCCGAAAACTGGATCTCGGCCGCTAGGTGTCAGCGCGACATCGAAGGCCAGGTCCTGGAGCTGGTAGCCGGTCAGGGAGAGCTC
>JAHEEY010000293.1 GCA_024640485.1 Chloroflexota bacterium
CAGCGAAGGTAAGCTGAAGCTGCGCCAGGAGCGCCAGCCGGTCGCCATATACATTGTGATGACCTCTGTGGCCCAAATAACCACGATACCAACCATCGCCAAGCATGGCCCCGAGGACATTGTCACCCTGGCGTATCAAGTCAGTCACGTCATAGGTCTGGTATTGCAGGCGATGGTCGTAGCTGGTCCAGCCGGGGGTAAGATATCCATCACCAACACGCCGACCATTCAGCCGGAGTTCGTAAAGCCCAAGACTGGTGGCGTAGAGGCGGGCAGTGGCCACACCACTCTCCGCGCTGAAACGGCGACGCAGCAGCGGCACCGGCTGTGGCCGGCTGGCATCTTCGTCCCAATCCGGGGTGATCCACTCCGCGTGCCAGCTGCTGCTGTCAAGCAGACCAGTTTCCCAGAAGGCAGTCTCACTCCATCCTGAAGCCGTATCGTTTTCATCCCACACCCTCACCCGCCAATAGCAGCGCTGGCCCGGTTGCAGGGGCGAGCCGTCATAGGACACGTGCAACGAGTTGTCGGACGTTGCTTTGCCTGTATTCCACAACGTACCGGCTGCCGGGCTTTCCGGCACCGTCGGGTTTTCGCTCACCAGGATTTGGTAGGCCGTTTGCCGGGCGTCACGCTGGGTGGCGCTGACCTGCCAACTCAGGCGTGGTCGATGGACATCCAGGCCGATGGGGTTGGCGAAATACTCGCAGGTCAGGTTGTTGGGGCTTAGCATGTCCAGCTTCCTTTTCTTCTTTTGAATCCCGTCGTGCTGATTCCTTTCACCAATGCGCTTTGAAACATAGCGCATATAACGAAAACTGGCACGCGTCTAGGGATTCCGATCGCGAAGACGCCCCCGGTTTGGTTCGGAAGAGGAATCGATATAGGCGCGGGGTCTTTCGACCCCGCGCCTTTAGTCGTAACCGCTGCTTATGCTGGAAGCTACTTGACCGCTAGACGCTCGATCAATGCCTGCAAGTTCGCAGCCGCCTCGTCAACCGTGGACTCGCCAAACCCAACTTGCTGACCGATCAGCTCAAGCTCGTTCACAAACTCCTGGTCGTTGGGGAGGTTGGGAGCCTGCGGGACCGTGCGGTCGGCTACCGCGTCGTAGATCCGGTAAACCTGGGCATCAGTCTTGGAGGCGCCAACACCGGTTGCTTGACGCACAACTGGCGAGGATGGCACGCCTCTATTGGTTTGGAGTACCGCGCCCGCCGTCGGGGTGGTAACGAAGAAGTTAACGAACAGCGTCGCCGCTTCCTTGTTCTGGCTGTCCTTGTTGATAGCCAGATATTGGCTCATCTGGATGACATACGAATCTTCGCCGCCCACCGGAAGCGTCGTCGCGCCGAGTTCGTCGGTCATTGACGCCTGATAGCCGGCTAACTGGTTGCTCCAAATCAGGCCGATCGCTGCCTTACCCGCCACCAGTGCTGAACTGTCCGCACCGCTTTCGGCATAAGTCGCGGTGGTTTCCGCGTCGGGGATCAGCCCTTCAGCGCGCATATCCGCCCACATCTGAAGCCATTTCTGGGCTGACTCGACCGTGGCATAGGATTTGCCGCCGTCGTCAAGCGTCCATATCGGGGTGCCTTCTTGAGTGTAGAAGTAGCTGAGGTAGTTGGCCTGATTGGTGCTGTTGTCCACGAAGGGCGCGACACCATCGGGCAGACCCGCCTTGAGCTCGCTGCCGTAGGCCATCATTTCGTCCCAGGTCATGTTGTCTGCCGGGAGGGCAACCCCCGCCGCCTCGATCATCGATTTGTTGTAGGCCAGGATGAGGGTATTCGTGCCCAGGCTTATGGCAACGAGATCACCATCGACCGTCGTAGCGGGGATAAGTGCCGCCTGGTCAAACCGCTCGGGGGTGTCAATCATCAGCTGTTGGCCGAGATAGCCGTTGAGCGGCTCGAGGTATTGCACATAATCGGGCCAGTTGCCGCCGAATTGGATAATGTCGGGGGCATTGTTGGCGGATAGCTGTGTGTCCAGAATCTGGAAGTGGTCGCCTGCGCCGCCATTGGGCTCGCCGATAACTTTGATTTCAGGATACGCCGCCTGGAACAGCTCGATCACTTGTAGGGTTCTGGCTGCGCGGTCATCGTTGCCCCACCAGCCCATGCGGATCTCGGCAGGACCGCCGGTGTAAACGGGGAGTCCGTCGGAGCGGGTCTGGACCGGCTCAGGTGCTTCCGCCGCTGCTGCGGCAGCTGCCTCGGCGGCTGCCAACTGGTCCTCTAGGGCGGCGAGCTGAGATTCGAGAGCAGCCATTGCCTCGGCATCAGACGTATCGGCCAGCTGTGCCTGCAGATCGCCAAGCTGTGCCTCCAAAGCCGCGGATGCTGCTTCAGCTTCTGCGGCGAGCGCATCGGCTGCCGAGGCGGCGGCTTCGGCTGCCGCGGCGGCTGCATCGGCATTCGCGAGGGCTGCGTTTGCTTCCGCGACGGCCGCATCTGCTTCAGAGGTGTCGGCAGAAGTGCACGCCACCAGCATCACTGCGAACAGTGCCAAGAATATGATTGTAAATGTTTTTCTCATCTTTAAATTCTCCAGTTTTTGCATAGTTTCAAGGGACAAACCCGAAATACGTCAGCTAACATCATTTCATATTCAAGCCCTCCTCTCACTCATACTACCCCTTGATGCCTGTAGTGGTGATGCCCTTTACAAAGTACTTCTGCAGGGAAAAGAACAGGATAAAGGGAGGAATCATAGACAGGACGGACATCGCCAGCGCGCCGCCCCAGTTTGACACCGCGCCGGCGTCGCCGACGAATGTGCGCAACGCCCTCGACACGCTGAATATCTGCGGATTTGTGAGGTACAGCAGGTGGTTGAAGAAGTCATCCCACGTCCAAAGGAATGTGAACAGCGCGGTCGTCACCAGAGCTGGGGTTGCCAGCGGTACGATGATCCGAAGGAAAACCCCGACCGTCCCGCACCCATCGATAATCGCCGCCTCTTCGAGCTCTTTCGGCAGACTGCGCATGAACTGCACCAGCAAGAACACGAAGAATGCGTCCGTTGCCAGGAATTTTGGCACGATTATCGGCAGGTACGACCCTACCCATCCGAAGGTGTTGAACAAGATATAGCGGGGCACAATCGTGACGTGGCCCGGGAGCATGAGCGTTGCCATCATCACTGCGAACCAGAATTTCTTGCCTGCGAATTTGAGCCGCCCGAACGCATAGGCCGCCATGGTGCAGGCGATCAGGTTGCCAATGACAGCCCCGGTGCACATCAGGAGTGAGTTTGCGAAGAACTTCCCGAAGGACACCCCCGCATAGCCTTTCCATCCGGTGATGTAGTTGACAATGGTCACAGCTTTCGGTATGAGCCCCGGATCGCTGAAGATCATATTGTTGGGTTTGAACGAGCTGACAATCATCCAGAGTATGGGGTAGACCATTAGCAGCCCCAGGGCGATGATGAACAGATGGGTCAATGTAAGGCGTACAGCTGTCCGGGTTTTCATATTATTCACCGGTCCCATAAGAGACCCACAGGTCTGATGTTCTGAAGACAATCACCGTGAACACGCCGATAATGAGCAGCAGCACCCATGCCATTGCAGATGCGTAGCCCATCTCATGGTATGTCCATCCCTGAAGATACAGGTGGAGGCTGTAGAACAGCGTAGAGTTGAGTACGCCGCCCTTGCCGCCGCCAATGATATATGCCTGGGTGAACGCCTGGAACGCGGATATCAGCTGTATGACCAGGTTGAACAGAATCACTGGGGAGAGCAAGGGTATGGTTATGGCAAAGAACTGACGCGCCTTGCTGGCGCCGTCCACGCTTGCCGCCTCATAATACTCCTCCGGAATTTGCTTCAGTCCCGCGAGGAAGATAATCATAGAGGAGCCGAACTGCCACACCGTCAGCAAGATGAGCGTCCCGAGGGCATACTTCGGGTTGGTGATCCAGCCGGGCAGATCGGTGAAACCAATAGCCCCCAGCACAGCGTTGACCAGACCTTCTTTCTCGAACAGCTTCCTCCAAAGCACCGCGATGGCCACGGAGCCGCCGAGGAGCGTGGGGATGTAATAGACGGCACGGTAAAACGACACCCCTCGCAGCTTCTGGTTCATCAGCATTGCCACAGCCAGGGCGAAGATCAGCTTCAACGGCACGGACACGAACACATAGGTAAAGGTCACTGACAGCGACTTCAGATAGTACGGATCCGCCCGTATGACCTCGCCCGTGGACGCGGTGAACTCGGACAGCCCAAACATCGGCCCGAACATTTTCAGGTAGTTGGCAAACCCGATCCATTGGGTCGAATCGGGTTGCGTGAAGTCATAATTCGTGAAACCGAGCCAAAGCGAGTAGACCATCGGGTAGACCGTGAGTACGAAGAAACCCAGGAGCCACGGCGCCAGGAACATGTAGGCGGCCCCATTGAGCCTGACAAACTTTCTGACACCGGATATCTTGCTCATTAAGAGACTCCTTTCCGGGAACTGTCTGGCGTTGGCGCTGGTCCGGTCGACTCACGGAGGATCAAGCGCGCCGGCAGCCTGATTTTCTGGCGGGGCCGGTCGGGGTCCTGCAGGCGAGCCAACAACAGCCGGACTGCTTCCCGCCCCATCTCCTCCCCGTTCTTGGAGGCGGTGCTTAGCCGAGGCACCAGATATCTGGCAAAGGGAACGTCGTCGTAACCGAATAAGGAAACATCTTGGGGCACCTTCAAGTTCAAGTCGCTGATTGCTCGCAAGGCGCCTACCGCCAAGAAATCATTAATTGCCAGCAGCGCTGTGGGTGGAGAGGGCAGCTCAAGTAATCTCCGGGTGGCTTGATAGCTGTCTTCAATCGTCGGCCCGCATTGTATGATAAGGCTGGGGTCGATCGGCAGGCCGGCGGCTTCCAGACTCTCCCGGTAGGCGAACAAGCGATCCGAGCCCAGATCCGGCACGGCTATCCCGTAAATCAACCCGATCCTTTGGTGCTGCATTGACAGCAAATGAGTCATGACTTCTATTGTGGTGTCTCGATAATCCGACACCACCCGATCAATGTTGTAATTTACATCACCGCGATCAGACATCATTCCCACAATGGGGAGCTGCCGTTTAAGGAGATATGCCAGGGTCTTTTGCGACTCCTCGGACTGGTAAATGAAGCTGGGCACCATCACCAGGCCGTCAATGCGTCGTTGTGAGAGGTGTTTAAAGATATCTTCGGCAAATTTGTCTTCAGGAGGAATGCTGGAGAGAAGAATATCGTAGCCGGCGGCCCGAGCTTCCTGCTCTACGCCGTCGGCGATCTCCCAAAAGTGGGGGTTGTGAATGTCGGGTATGATCAGGCCAATGGTTTTTGTGCTGCCGGAACGGAATGCCTGGGCCCGGGCGTCTGGCACATAGTCCAACTCCGCGATAGCTTCCAAAACCCGTTGGCGGGTTTCCTCGGAAATCGGCACCCGGCCGCCAGTTTGGTCATTTATGACGTAAGAAACTGTCGCTCTTGAAACTCCGGCCAGCCGGGCCACATCAACTTGAGTTGGTCGTTTCATAATTATTCTGTCGTGCCAGGTTTACGGTAGGTCGGGAAAACAGAAGCGTTGAGCAGAGCGGAAGTGAATTGATCTTCTTTTACTTACATGTGAAGTCTGCGACGTTTAACCTTACACGTGTAAATAGCTATTGAACACGATAGCATTCATTTCACGCTTTGTCAAGATCGTATATCCCCTCAATCCAGGAAGCTGCCTTCACCGCCATGACCAGGGCATACATAATGGGCCACCAGGCAATCAAAGACTGCTCGGGTAATTACTGATTTGAGGCCAATTTGAATGGATTAGTGCGATTGCCAAGGTATGGCTTTTGACTGTGGCAAAGCGAGGGGACGATCGCGGAAGCTGCGATCAAGATGAGTCACTGAGTGTTGAGACTAGAAAGAGCGCAGATAGGTGCCGATTCAGGAATTTCGGCTATTTCGTGAGTAGGCACAGCTGCTATTCTGAAATGGTTCACCAAGAAGCGACGTCTGAGGGCAATAGAAGCAAGCTAATGCCAAGATGAGTTCGTATATTTCGCGCTGCGTTACTTTACTCTCTGAGCTGTATCCGACCACCCTTTTCTTCGATTTCAACAAATACCGCTCGCTCGTCGGGGCTTTTGTTTGGGCTGTGAAATGTCAACATCAGCTGTCCTTCGAGCGTCTTGAAAATCATGCC
>JAHEEY010000294.1 GCA_024640485.1 Chloroflexota bacterium
GAAAATCCGCTCCAAATTCTCAGGGGCAATGCCGATGCCGCTGTCCTTGATCTGCAGACGCACGTAGCCGGAAATGTTGGCGTAAATCTCGTCCATGCGTGTTGGCTTTGCGCTAACCCGGACGGAGCCGCCGTCGGGGGTGTACTTGAGCCCGTTCATCAGCACTTTGTCCAGCGCCTTGACCAGCATCTGCGGATCGCCATACGTGTACGCCGCCTGTTTGAACCGATCGGCTGCCAGTTCTACATTTCGTTGGGCGAAGTGAGCCTGAAGATTATCGGTGACCATCCGCACGATCTGTTCAATATTTAGGCGCTGATAACTGAGTTCAAAGGAGTGCAGGTCAATGAGCGAGACATCGATCATGTCGCCTACGATTTCCTTCATTCGCAGCAGCCCGTTCTCCATGCCGTGGAGGTATAGCTGGACGGGGGAATCCGCCGCCGTTTCCACCCTCAGCATGTTGGCGTACCCTTCCACAATGGTCAGCGGCGTTCTCAGCTCATGCGCACCAACAGTCACGAAGTTCGACTTGCTTTTCTCCAGCCGCTCGAGGCTCTCTCGCAGCTCCACGGTGTGTTCCAACAGACCTGCCTGCGCCATCGACCCGGTCAATTTGGCCGCTTCTATCCGGGCCATCGAAAGGAGCCGGCTGACTTCGCGCCAATGGGCCAGCACCTGTTCCGCCGGGAATTGGCCCGCAAGCCTTTCCCCTATCTCTTCGTCCAGCACGCGCAGGATAGTCAGCCAATCTTCGGCCAGCAGCGCGTCACCGCCAATAGCGGACGCCGCCCACGCCTGAACGGATGAAAGCCGCTCACTCCGTGGCCTGCCCACGATCGGCGCCGCCAGCGCCAGAAACTCCGCCAGATCTACCTCATCCGGCAGCATGTTTGGGGCCCGGTACATCGTGTCCTTGCACAGTGACTCCTGTTCGCCTAGCAGCCACACAGCCAACTCATCACTCAAGATGATGCTCCAACCAGCTTTCAATGGTCTCCCCAACAGCGCCTAGGCTGTCTGGGCTGGCCTTGTCTGTGGTGTCGTCTACGGTGTGCCAATAAGGGTAATCAAAGTCAATCAGGTCTACTGCGGCTACACCCAGCCTGGCAAACGGCAGGTGGTCATCGATCATCGTATATTTCACCGATGGGATGAAGCTATCATTGTAACCCAAATCCGCCGCTATCTGCCACAATTTTTCGCGCAAGGCAGGATCGGAATTCCCTTCGTAATACAGCTGTTGGTCCGCGTCCCCTATCATATCAACCAGCACCATAGCCTCTGGAATCTGCTCCAAATTGGCCGCCATGTAGGTCGAACCAGCGATATAGCTCCACCCGGGAAGTCCGCCGCCGCCGTTGTCTTCCACGTCGAAGAAAGCCAGCCACAGCTCTCTAGGTACTTCTTCTAAATCAATGCTCTGGCTCAGTTCCAACAGCACCGCTACACCGCTGGCCCCGTCCACCGCTCCCGGTACCGGAATCATCGCTTCCGCCGCCCCAGGCGTCTGATCGGCCAGCCGCCGGGTGTCAAAATGGGCGCCCAGCATGACGATCGCCCCTTTGCCGACGTTGGCCCGGGCGATGATATTGCTGGCGGCGACCCCCTGGTACTCAAAGTCCTGCCGCTCCACCTGCCAGCCGTTAGCTGTGAGCTGCGCCGCGATGTAGTCGCTGACCTGCCGATGCCCTTCACTCCCCGGCCACCTGGGTCCGAAAGCCATCTGCTCCTCCAAATAGGTGAAAGCCCGTGCTTTGTCGAAGCTCTGCGAAGAGCCAACCGGCTGATCGTTTGGCGAAACCGGCGATGCTGGCGTTGGGGATGGCAGGCTGGCGGCAGGAACCGTCGCCAGGACGCCGCTTGCCGGCATTGTTGCCGGCGAGACAACCGCGCTGTCAACCTGCCCGCAAGATACCGCCAGAACGGTCAGAAGCGTGAGGCATGCAAATCGACTGTGAGTTTTCAAGATGGATTCCAATCACCTATGTGTACGCACGCTTGTTTCTAGGACGCCTCGGCAGGCTGGAGATCGGCTTCCGCCGCCGTTCGATCGTACCGAAGCTGGTGCTGCCTGGCGAATCGCCGCAGCGCCGTCAGCGAGCGCTGGCTGTACCATACGTACCGTTCACTCTTGCCCATCTTTGCCGCCGGAGGCTCAAACAGGCCGAAATTCGCCTTCATTGGCTGGAACTGTTTTGGCTCGGCATGGGTAACGTAATGGTACAGCGCCCCCGACATCGTCTTGGGGGGCAGGATCACCGGGAACTGCCCGTTGAGCAGCCGGGCGGCATTGACGCCGGCCAATAACCCCGAAGCGGCATTCCCCATGTACCCTTCAACCCCGACGATTTGGCCGGCGAAAAACAGGTCGGCTCGTCCGCGAAACTGCAGCGTCGGCTGCAGCAGATGGGGCGAATTGATGTACGTATTCCGGTGCATCATGCCGTAGCGCATGAATTCCGCTTTCTCCAGACCCGGGATCATCCGCAGCACCCGGCGCTGTTCACCCCACTTCAAATTGGTCTGGAACCCCACGATGTTATAGAGTGATCCCGCCAGATTGTCCTGTCTCAGCTGAACCACCGCGTAGGGCCGCTTGCCGGAGCGGGGATCGATCAGCCCCACCGGACGCATCGGGCCGAAAGCCAGCGCCTTCTCGCCCCGTTGAGCCATCACCTCAATGGGCATGCACCCTTCAAAGAACTGGGGATCTTCTTGCTCGAACTGCCGCAAGCTGATTGTCTCCGCCGACACCACCGCCTGGCAGAACGCCGTGTACTCTTCCTTGTTCATCGGGCAGTTGATGTAGTCCCCTTCCTCCTGCTCTCCCTTGTCATATCGAGATTTGCGGAAGGCGATGCTCATGTCGATACTGTCATGATTGACGATCGGCGACAAGGCGTCGTAGAAATACAGATACTCCTCGCCGGAAAGCGCCGATATCTCTTTTGTCAGAGATGGCGACGTCAGCGGCCCGGTGGCGATAATCGTCGGCCCGTCCGGGATGGCGGTCACTTCTTCTCGGACGAGTTCGATATTGGGGTGCGATTCGATTCGGTTGGTGACTTCCTCCGCGAAGCGATCGCGGTCCACTGCCAGCGACGAACCGGCAGGTACGGAGGAAGCCTGGGCACAGGCCAATATCATCGACCCCATTCCCCGCATTTCTGCTTTCAGCAGGCCGGGTGCCTTATTCACCAAATATGAGCCCATGGAGTTGCTGCAGACCAGCTCTGCCAGATTATTGGTGACGTGAGCCGGTGTATTACGTTGGGGGCGCATCTCATAAAGACGGACCCGAATGCCATGTTCGGCAGCTTGCCAGGCAGCTTCTGTGCCTGCCAGGCCGCCGCCAACGACGATTAGTTCTTTTTCCATAGGCTGATTCTATCACATCCGCACTTTCAATCGCGCATTCTGTCCCCAACTCTTCATTCGCAATCAACAGCCGCCGCCGCGGCTGCCAGCAGTGACCCTCCCAGCAGCCATCCCGGTACCCGAGGAACGCTTCCACGCGGCCGGTCACTGTGAAAAGTCACGTCAGGGAAATCGGGCTGTTTTCGCCGCATTAGGCTGCTTGATAATGACCGAGCGGTATGGTATCGTTCACAGCAGTTAGTCGATGAAAATCCCTGGTTTCTCGCCTCGAGGGAAGCCAATCTTATTGGCGGCAACTGATACCTCGGCGTCCGCTTCGCCGCTGGTCAGCCGCCGTTTCTCCGGAGGTAAACGTGGAGTCAAGACCGTTTGGACAAACAGGGGAGTCATTCCCCATACTGAGCTTTGGCGGCCAAAGAATTGTCGATGATCACAGCTGCACTGAGGAAGAGGCTATCGCCATCGTCAACAGTGCCATCGACCGGGGCATTCGCTACTTCGATACCGCCTGGATGTATTCCCAGGGACAGGCGGAGACCCGCATGGGAAAGGTCGTCAAACATCGCCGCTCGGAGATGTGGTTGGCCACGAAAACCTGGGACACCAGCAAAGACGGCGCCCGCAAGCAGCTGGAAACCAGCTTGAAGCGTCTGCAGACAGACTATGTGGATGAATGGCGGCTGCACAATGTCTGGGATTTCGCCCGGCTTGATGAGTTCATGGGTCCCAATGGCGCCCTGCAAGCGGCCATTCAGGCCCGTGAGGAAGGGTTGATACGGAATATCAGTATCAGCTGCCACACCGATCCCCAGATCCTGGTCGAAGCGCTGGATCGCTTTCCTTTTGACAGCGCCTTGATCTCCGTATCAGCCCTGGACCATTTTATCCTCAGTTTCGCTGAAGAGTTCCTTCCTGTGGCCAATGCCAAGGGGATCGGCGTCATCGGCATGAAAGTGTTGGGCTTTGGCAGCCTGACCCATGAAGTTGAGCGGTCCCTGCGCTACGCCTTCAGCCTGCCAGTGAGCACCGTGATCGTAGGCATGGAAACCATGGAACAGCTGGATCAAAATCTGGCCATCGCTGAATCCTTCACCCCCATGAGCGATGTCGAACGGCTCGCTTTCTTCCGCGACATCCTGCCGCTGGTGAAGCCGGAGAACATGCCTTGGAAGTCAAACGATTGGAGTAATCCGACCGAGTTCATACCCCGCGGTCGCGGGCGCTGAAAGCGGCCGTGGTGCTGAGCCAGGGCGCCGGCAAAGCACAGCCCCTTGCCAGAAGCCGCTGGCTGCGGGCGGCAGCAGACGTCGGGCTCAGCCGGACCCTGATACCGATCATTTAACGGGATTTAGAAGGCAGTTCCAAAGCAGATATGAGCAACAAAACCTATTTCATCACCATTGCCGGCAATATCGGCGTAGGAAAATCGACGCTAACCCGCTTGCTGGCTGAAAAACTGGACTGGAAGCCGTTTCAGGAAGGTTTCGAAGAGAACCCTTACCTCACCGACTTCTATGCCAACATGGCCCACTGGAGCTTCCATTCTCAGATCTTCTTTCTGTCACAGCGCCTGCAGCAGCATCACCGGCTGCTGCAGCATCCGACCTCTGTAATCCAGGATCGCAGTGTCTATGAAGATGCCGAGATCTTCGCCCGTAATCTGTTCAACAAGGGGCATATGAGCGAGCGGGATTGGGAGACCTATATGTCGCTCTATCACACGCTTTCTCAACTGCTGCAGCCGCCGGATTTGGTTGTCTACCTGAAAGCATCGGTCCCCACCCTGCAGCGGCGAATCGCCCAGCGGGGGCGTGAATATGAGCAGTCCCTGGAGCTCGACTACCTGGTGCAGCTGAACGAGCTGTACGGCAACTGGGCTTCCGGCTTCAAGCTGTGCCCCGTCCTGACTGTGGCCACTGACAGCCTGGACTACGTCCAGAATGACAAGCACCTCCAGCAGATCAGCGAGGCAATTCAAGAAAGGCTCCACGGCCGCGACTTCTTGGACCTCAGCGGCTAGCCAATATGGGTTCCCGAAACGCTTCCCAACTCCCAATTTCCAAGCGGGCCGTGCCAGATATGCCGGCATGGATGGATCAAGGGAGTTTTCTGATGGAAGCCGGCACCCGCAGCTTGAAGACGGAGTCAACCTACCGCAGCGGTTTGCGGCTGTTTGCCGACTGGCTGCAGCATTTCGGCAAGGCCGGCTACAGCCTGGAAGATGAGTGGCCCATGTCGCCTGCTGGACTGACCACTGCCGACATTCTCAGCTTCCGCAGCTGGCTGCTCGCTCACCGGGCCAAGTCGACCGTCACCACCTATGTCTCCGCGGTAGTCGGTTATCTGCATTATCTGGACGGCCAGGACAAGCTGCCGGCAGCGGTGCAGCTGGGCAAGCTTCAGCGCCAAATCGGCCGCCGGCAGGCTGACCGCAATCAGGCGGAAACGGTGGTCGACCTGGATCACGCCCGCCAGAGCATCCCCAAGATCGTCGCCTTTTACGATGCCCTGCCCCTGCCCCCGGAAAATGACCATTTCAACCGCCGGCTGACTATCCTGCGTGACAAAGCGCTGGTCCACGTACTCTACTCCACCGCCGCCCGCATCTCCGAAGTTGTCTCCCTGACCCGCACCAACACCGACCACGGCCGGGCACAGCACGCCACCATCACCGGCAAAGGGGGCAAGTCCAGGGCCGTCCATATCCGCGGCTACGCCCGGGACGCCGTTCGTGCCTATCTGCAGGAGCGCACCGACCGAAACCCGGCCCTCTTTGTCTCCCACAGCCGCA
>JAHEEY010000295.1 GCA_024640485.1 Chloroflexota bacterium
GCCCGGAAGAGATCGTCACCCATCAAGCGGTGGCCGACGCGTACATGGCCCAGAACCCGGATGTGAAAATCGAGCTGTGGGCCCAGCCGTGGGGTGATTACTTCACCAAACTGCAGACCCTATGGGCCGCCAATGACGGCCCCTCCATCCCCGATGTGATGTTCCTGTTCCCCATCCCCAGCTACGCCGCTGACGGCGTCCTGGAAAATCTGGACCCATACATCGCCGCCTCCGGCATGGACACCAGCGACTACTGGCCCGGGGCGCTGCAGACCACCAGCCTGGACGGCTCGGTCTACGGCTTCGTCCGCGACATCGGCCTGGAAGTACTCTACTACAACAAAGACCATTTCGACGCTGCCGGATTGGACTATCCCGACGACAGCTGGACCTGGGACGACCTCCGCGCCGCGGCTGAAGCGCTGACCGTCAAGTCAGCCGCCGGCCGGGTGGAGCGATACGGCCTGGGCATGGAGGGCGGCAAGTACGCCCAATTCCTGATCTCCAACGGCGGCGGGCTGTTCGACGATGTCTTCACCCCCACCGAATGCTGGCTGTCCTCGCCGGAATCCATCGAAGCGGTCGATTTCATCGCCGGTCTGATGAATGACGAACTGGCCATGCGGGATGCCAACCTGAACCAGGCTGGCGGCGACTCCGCCGTGTTCCAGAGCGAACAGGTCTCCATGATCATCCAGAACGCCAGCCGGGTGCCCGGGTTTAATGCCGCCGGCATGAACTACGACGTGGCGCCGGTACCCACCGCCCCCGGAGGCATCCGCGCCGCCGGCGCCGGCGGCGCTGCCTGGGCGATGTCCGCCCTGAGCGACAACAAAGACGCCGCCTGGGATTACATCCAATTCCTGCAGAGCCTGGAAGGGGGCATGTCGATCTACCCCGCTTCCGGCGAAGCGTTCCCGCCGCTGAAATCTGTGGCGGAGTCTGATGTATGGCTGGGCAACCCCATCCTGCCGGCCGGCCGTCAAGCATGGCTGACCCAGGCTGCCGGGGCTACCGCCCAGACCAACGGCTTCTTCGCCGAATGGAACGACATCAACGGCACCATCATTGGCCCGGCGATGACCTCCATCTGGGCGGGCGAAGCGATGGCCGGCGATGTGCTGCCGGGTGTCTGCGACCAGACCAACCAGCGGCTGGCCGAGGCCGGCTACGCGGAAATGCCCGCGGAGATGCCTGCCGATGAGCCTGTAACCCTGACCTGGGGTATGTGGGGCAGCCCGGAAGAGATCGTCACCCACCAGCTGGTGGCCGACGCTTACATGGCCGAGAACCCCAACGTGACCGTCGAGCTGTGGGCCCAGCCGTGGGGTGATTACTTCACCAAACTGCAGACCCTATGGGCGGCCAACGACGGCGCCTCCATCCCCGATGTGATGTTCCTGTTCCCCATCCCCAGCTACGCCGCCGACGGCGTCCTGGAGAACCTGGACCCGTACATCGCTGAGTCCGGCATGGACACCAGCGACTACTGGTCGGGCGCCCTGGACACCACCAGCCTGGACGGCTCGGTGTACGGCTTCGTCCGCGACATCGGCCTGGAAGTGCTCTACTACAACAAAGACCACTTCGACGCTGCCGGATTGGATTATCCCAATGACAGCTGGACCTGGGACGACCTCCGCGCCGCCGCCGAAGCGCTGACCATCAAGTCAGCCGCCGGCCGGGTTGAGCGGTACGGACTGGGCATGGAGGGCGGCAAGTACGCCCAATTCCTGATCTCCAACGGCGGCGGGCTGTTTGACGATGTCTTCACCCCCACCGAGTGCTGGCTCTCCAAACCGGAGTCCATCGATGCGGTCACCTTCATCTCCGACCTGATGAATGACGAACTGGCCATGCGGGACGCCAACCTGAACCAGGCTGGCGGCGACTCCGCCGTGTTCCAGAGCGAACAGGTCTCCATGATCATCCAGAATGCCAGCCGGGTACCGGCGTTTAACGCCGCCGGCATGAACTACGATGTGGCCCCGGTGCCCACCGCTCCCGGAGGCATCCGTGCCGCCGGCGCCGGCGGCGCCGCCTGGGCGATGTCGGCCCTCAGCGACGACAAAGACGCCGCCTGGGATTACATCCAGTTCCTGCAGAGCCTGGACGGGGGCATGAAAATCTACCCCGCTTCCGGCGAAGCGTTCCCGCCGCTGCGCTCCGTAGCGGAATCCAGCGTCTGGCTGGGCAACGACATCCTGCCGGCCGGCCGTCAAGCATGGCTGACCCAGGCTGCCGGGGCCACCGCCCAGACCAACGGCTTCTTCGCCGAATGGAACGACATCAACGGCACCATCATTGGGCCGGCGATGACCTCCATCTGGGCCGGTGAAGCGGCGCCTGCCGATGTGCTCCCCGGCGTCTGCGCCGACGTGGACGCCAAATTAGCCGGCAATTAACCCGGCTGAACGGATTGTTTAGTCGAATGGCAGCCCTGGTTTACGCCGGGGCTGCCATTCCTGTATCAGCCAGATTACCTACCCATCGAGCGAACCATGAGCAAAACATCCCCCTCGATCCAGCAGGAACAGCCGCCGGCAGCCAGGCCGAAGCGGCGGCGCTGGGGCGCCTGGCGATCTGATCAGCAGTCGGAAGGGTATCTGTTCATCCTGCCCAGCCTGATCGGATTCATCCTATTCGTGATCTTCCCGATCATCGCCTCGCTGGTGCTCAGCTTCTACAAATGGGATCTGCTCACCTCGCCGGAGTTCATCGGCCTGGACAACTACCAGGAGCTGGCCAACAACGACCCTCTCATGGGCCGGGTGCTGTCCAATACCTTCTTCTACATGGTCACCATCGCCCCGCTGCAGCTGGTGATGGGCTTCTTCCTGGCGCTGGCGCTGAACACCAAACTGCCGGGGACCGGGATCTACCGGATGATCTATTTCATGCCGGTGGTCACCTCCATCGTGGCGGCGGCGATGGTGTTCCAATTCCTGCTCAACCGGGACAGCGGGATCATCTCTTCCTGGATATGGTGGGCCATCGAGAAGCTGTTTGAATACGATTGGGTGGCCACCAATGAAGGGGTGGCTAATTTCGTGCGCGGTCTGGCGCCGCCCGACTGGCTCAACGATCCCACCTGGGCCAAACCGGGGGTGATCCTGCTGACCTTATGGAAAAACGTGGGCTTCACCATGGTGATCTACCTGGCGGCGCTGCAGGCGGTCCCCACCGCGCTATACGAAGCGGCCATGGTGGACGGGGCCAACGCCTGGCACCGCATCCGCCACATCACCGTCCCCCTGGTCAGCCCGACCACCTTTTTCCTGCTGATCGTGCAGATGGTGGGCGCTTTCCAGATCTTTGAAGAGCCGTTCGTGATGACTGCCAATACCCAGGGGCAGCTGCCCCCCTCGTCGATGTCGATTGTGATCTACGTCTTTTTGAACGCCTTCCGCTTCCAACGGATGGGCAAAGCGGCGGCTATCGCCTGGGTGCTGTTCGCCATCGTCTTTGTGCTCACCGTGATCCAGATGCGGCTGCAGAAGCGCTGGGTGCATTATGAAACTGATTAACCCTTGCCCCGGCGACGACGCCCCGCGGCTGCCCAGGGAACGAAACGCATGACAGATTTAGAAACCAGAGAGATCCGCCGCCCGAAATTTGAGAAGAAACATCTGATCCTGCATGCGGTGCTGATCGCCGGCTGTGTGATCATGCTGCTGCCTTTCTTCTGGATGCTGTCCACTTCGCTGAAAGCGCGGACGGACATATTCGCCGATTTCCCGCCCCGCTGGATACCGCGGACCTTCGTCTGGTCCAACTACAAGGACGCCTGGACCTCGGTGCCGTTCAACCGGTTCTACCTGAACAGCGTCTTTGTCTCGGTCAGCGTCACCCTGCTGCAGCTGCTGACCGCTTCGCTGGCGGCGTTCGCCTTCGCCCGGCTGAAGTTCAAGGGCAGAGACACCTTCTTCTTCATGTATTTGATCGCCCTGATGATCCCGTTCGCCATCCTGCTGCTGCCCAACTTCCTGATCATCCGGCAGCTGGGCTGGTTCGACAGCTACCTGGCGCTGATCATCCCCCCCGCTTTTTCGGCGTTCAGCACTTTTTTGATGCGCCAATATTTCCGCAGCATCCCCCTGGACCTGGATGAGGCCGCCCGGATGGACGGCGCTTCCTCGCTGCGCATTTGGGGGCAGATCATCATGCCCAACGCCCTGCCGGTCATCGGCGCCCTGGGGGTGTTCATCTTCCTGGGCAACTGGAACAGCCTGCTGTGGCCCCTGGTGGTGACCAACTCCAAGGAGATGCTCACCGTGCCGGTGGGGCTGACTTTCTTCCAGGGGCAGTATTACGTCCGCTGGGAGCTGCTGATGGCGGGGGCGGTCATCGCCATGCTGCCGGTGCTGGTGCTCTATTTCATGGCCCAGAACTGGTTCATCAAGGGGATGTCGGTCAATGCCGGCTTGAAAGGGTAGCCGTCGACCCTCCACAACTATAGGTAATAATCGCATGGCTCGAATGAAAATCGAACGAAGTCTAACCCTGCCCGTTTTCGCGGCAGTGATCCTGCTCAGCTTGCTGGCTGCCGGCTGCGGCGGCAAAGCGGATCTGCCGGACAGCACCCTGGAGGCCGCGGCGAGCGCGGTTCCCCTGTCGGCCCCTGCCGGCACGTGCAGCGGGAGCTTTCATGAAATCACCCTGGACCATACCGTCACCGTCCCCGGCGGCGAAAACGTGCGTATGTTCGAGGCCAACGGCAGCGGGGTGGCGATCAACGATCTGGATAACGACGGCGACCTGGATTTGGTGCTGGCCAACCATGCCGGCGACAACGCCATCTTATGGAATGAGGGGGCGCTCACCTTCCGGCGGCAGCCGCTGGACGGGGGCGACTCCCGTTCGGTCAGCGCCGTGGACGTGGACGGCGACGGCTGGGTTGATATCGTCTTCAGCCGGCGGGTCTCGGCCCCCAACTACTGGCACAACGACGGCGGCGCCGGCTTCACCCTGGAGCTGCTGCCGGTGGTCGACAAGCCGCTCTATTCCATGGATTGGGCCGACCTGGACGGCGACAACGACCTTGACATGGTCGGGGCCAGCTACGACGCCGGCATGCTGGCGGAGTTCGGCCAGGAGTTCCTCAGCAGCGGCACTGCCGGGGTGTATCTCTACCTGAACAACAACGGCCGTTTCAGCCCCACCCGGCTGGCGGGCAGCGCTCAGGCGCTGGCGCTGTCGCTGCATGACGTCAACAGCGACGGACGGCTGGATATCCTGGTGGGCAACGATTTCGCGGTGCCCGACTATTTATGGCTGAACAGCGGCGGCGGCGAGTGGCAGCGGACCGAGATGTTCCCGACCTTCACCCACAGCACCATGAGCTATGACTTCGGCGACATCAACAACGATGGGCACGACGAGCTGTTCGCCACCGACATGAAGCCGTATCCCGACGAGCCCAACGTGGAAGAGGCGTGGGGGCCGATGATGGAAGCGATGATGTCCGACCCCCACGACCCCAACGATCCCCAGCTGATGGAGAATGTGCTCCAGCTGATCGATGTGGACGCTGAGGGGTACCGTGACGGCGCCGTCGATGCCGGCGTCGACGGCACCGGCTGGAGCTGGTCGGGCAAGTTCGGCGACTTGGACCAGGACGGTTTCCTGGACCTGTATGTGGTCAACGGTTTCATGGAGTTCACCACCTTCAGCCACCTGCCCCGCCACGAGCTGGTGGAGGAGAACCAGGCATTCCAAAATGACGGCGAGGGCGGCTTCGCCCTGATGCCCTCCTGGGGGCTGAACAGCACCGCCAGCGGCAGAGGGATGGTGATGGCCGATCTGGATAGGGACGGCGACCTGGATATCGTGATCAACAATCTGCGGGCGCCGGCGCAGCTGTTCGAGAACCGGCTGTGCCAGGGGCAGAGCGTCGAGTTCGACCTGCGCTGGGAAGGGGGCGGCAACAGCCGGGCGGTGGGCGCGGTGGTCGAGCTGTACACCAGCATGGGGGTGCTGCGCCGCAACGTGCGGGTCAACAGCGGCTACCTTTCCAGCGACCCCTCGCGCCTTCATTTCGGCTTCCCGGAAGGGACGGAGATCGCCGGCGCCGCGGTCCATTGGCCCGACGTCGAGATCAGCGTCGTGCCGGAAGTCGTTGCCGGCCAATTATGGACCA
>JAHEEY010000296.1 GCA_024640485.1 Chloroflexota bacterium
GGCATAAACGCTTTGCCGCTGGCGGCGAAGCTGCCGCCTTCACCGTACCGGCACAGCCCCATATCTTCGTAGGTCTGCAGCTCGGAGCTGGTATAGGCGTCGTGGAGCTCCACGAAATCCAGGTCGGTCAGCGGCTGCTGGATGCCGGCGTTCCGGTACGCTTCTTTGGAGCCCATCCTGCCGGCGCGGAAAGAGTGGATGCCGGGGTAGCGGAAGCCCCGCTCCCACAAATCTTTGTAATACCATCTGGTTTCCGGGTTGTCTTCGCAGGGGAGCAGGTTGTTGGCCAGGAATGCGTCGTAGCTCTGATGGGGGCGGTCGGCCATGCGCATGGCGTCGGTGCCCCGGCCGATGCCGGCCACTTTCACCCGCGGCAGCCGCCGTCCGGCAGCCGCCTCTAGTTTGGCCAGCCCCTCCGGGCTGCACAGGATGGTGGCGGCGGCGCCGTCTGACATCACACAGATGTCCAGCCGGGTCAGCGGCCAGGCCACCATCGGGGCACTGCGTACATCGGCCACCGTCAGCCGCTGCCGTTTCTGGGCGTACGGGTTGCTGTAGGCGTTGCGGTGATTCTTCACCGAAACGTGGGCCATCTGCTCCGGGGTGGTGCCGAACTCCTTCATGTGCCGGCTGACCATCATGGCGTAATAGCCGGAATAGAAGCCGCCCACCGGGTAATCAAAGCTGATGTCCGAGGCCAGGGCGATGAACTCGTTCCCTTTCCAGGTGGCCACGTGGCTCATGGTCTCAAATCCATACGCCAGGCAGACATCCATGTAGCCGGAAGCGACCGATTTCCAGGCCTCCTGGAAACAGATGCCCCCGGTGGCGCCGCCCCCTTCCACCCGGTGGCTGGGTTTGGGGCACAGCCCTAAATAATCCTGCACCATGATGCCGGCCATCAGCTGCCGGGTGAAATGATCGGAGAAGTAGGAAGCGACACTGCCGTCGACTATCTCTAGAAATTGGCGGTGTTCCAGCCCCAGATCGGTCAGGGCGTAATCATACGCTTCCTTGACCAGCGCTGGAAAAGTTTTGTCGGGTCTGGCTTTGCTGAAGCGGCTGACCCCTCCTGAAACGGCATAAACGGTTCGCATGCGGATCCTCCTTGGGTGATTCGACGAGATGACGGTACCGCCCGGCTGGCGGGGGGGCTCGATGCCGCCGGGGGCGGCAGCCAGGCTATGCTGCGGGCGGCTGTGGGGCGGCGATGAGGAGGATCGTGGCGGCGTGAATGGGTTGGCGAGGTGGATCGGGATGCGGCTGTGTTGAAGCCAATTTCCAGGCAGCAAGCCCGGCGCTGAGCGTTCATGCCAGCGTTGTCATACCGTAAACGGCTGGAACTCAAACTCTAACGATGCCGACCACCTCCTTCTAACATGGCGGCACGATAACGCAACCGTGCCGTCTACCCGATCGTGTGGACCAGGTCGCTCAGCTGGCGGCGAGGGCGGACAACGGCTTCTTCTGCTGGGAAGCCCATGGGAAGCAGCGCCACCGGCACCATCTCTTCGGGCAGGTCCAGGACGTCGCGCACCGCCTGCTCTTGGAAAGCGCCCACCCAGGTAGCCCCGAGGCCGGCGGCGGTCGCCGCCAGGGTAGCGTAGGCGCAGGCGATGGTGGCATCCTGGACGGCATACAGCCGGCTGCCCCGGCGCCCGTAGCGCACCGCGGACCGCTCCGGATGGGCGGCAAAGATCAGGATCGCCGCCGCCCCAGACAGGAAGCCCTGCCCGCCGGCGGCATCAGCCAGCTGCTGCCGCAGCGCCGCCTTGGTGACCACATAAATCTCAAACGCCTGCAGGTTCCCCGCCGAGGGGGCCAGGTTGGCCGCCTCTAAGATTTGATCCAGGGTACCGGCAGGAATTGGCTCCTGCCGGTACGCCCGAATGGAATGTCTCGATTTTACGGTTTCGAAGAAATCCATGGCTGCCCCGCCCAGTAGTTGATCAGGCCAATAGCTCCGCCAGCTTCTTCTTCGAAGCCGCTTCTATCTGATCGTGAATACTGGCGCCGTGGCTGTCCATGGTCACCACCACCGGGAAGTCTTCCACCCGGATCACCCACATCGCTTCCGGCACCCCGAACTCAAGTTTGTGCACTGTGACCACCTCTTTCACCGATTGGGCGATCAAGCTGGCGGCGCCGCCGATAGCGTGGAAATAGACCGCCGGCTGGTTGTGGCATGCTTTCAGGGTGTTGCCCCCCATGCCCCCTTTGCCGATGACCCCTTTCAGATTGAAATACTCAATCACTTCCGGCTGGTACACTTCTTCGCGGATGCTGGTGGTCGGGCCGGCGGCCACAAAGGACCAGGAGCCGTCCTCATGCTGTTTCACCACCGGGCCGCAGTGGTAGACCACGCCGCCGTCGAACAGCCGCTTGAGCTCGTCCCGCAGCTCGACCTCGTCCGGTTTGGCTTCATTGCGGATGAAATGTTCGATCATGAACTTGTGGGCGGCGTCTCGGCCGGTAACGATGATGCCGTTCAGGTGAACCGTATCACCCACTTTCAAGTCGCGGATTTCTTCGTCTGATATCGGTACTGTCAGCCTACGCATAGCTCACCTCACTCATTTTGCCGTCGTTGAAGGTCACATCCATACTGGCCCGCCGGTTTGCCCAGCACATATAGGCGATCGAAACGAAATAGGAGGCCGGCAGCCGGTGCTGGGCCCCGATCTTGACCCCCAGGACGGTGGTGTTGCCCCCGAACCCCATCGGGCCGATGCCCATCTGGTTGGCCTGTTCGTAGATCGTCTCTTCCAAGGCGGCCAGCTCCGGGTTTTCATTGCTGTCTTCCAGCTTGCGGAAAAGCTGCTGTTTTGACTTCAGATAGGAAGAGCCCCGGTCGCCGCCGATGGCCACGCCCAGGACCGCCGGGCCGCAGCCTCGTCCTTGAGCCTGGTGCACCGCGTCCAGCACCACCCGGCGCACTCCTTCCAGATCCCGGCCCGCTTTCAGGCCGGAGTCGGGCAGCTTGTACTGGGTCGAGACATTCTCGCAGCCGCCCCCTTTCAACAGCAGATCCACATGGATCGTATCTTGATCCCATTCGTGAAAATGCATCGTGGGGAAATCCTCGCCGCTGTTGTCTCCGCTGTTCTTGCCGGTGAGGCTGTCCACCGCGTTGGGGCGCAGGTAGGAACTGGCGGTAGCCGCGGCCGCCGCTTTCCGGATCTGCTCCGCCAGCTTCAGGGTGGAAACGCCGAAGGGATGGTGCACCTCGAAGATAGGGGTGCCGGTATCCTGGCATATAGGGGTGGAATGTTCTCTGGCCATGTTGACGTTCAACAGAATCGTGTTGAGCGCCCCTTCAGCGGCTGAGCCTTTGGCTTCATTCACCTTGGCCCTCTTTAGAGAATCTTCCATGTCGGCCGGCAGGTTGGTGGCTGCCCGCCGGATCAATTCGGTAAAATATTCGGTCAGGTCCAGTTGGCGGAGGTCGTGCATATCCTATACTCCTTGAAAATCATTCAACCGCGGTCAGGCGCCGCGGACTGCAATTACTGTGGCGCACCTTGCCTGCGGCGCGTCCGGAAACAGCTTTCAACCGCTCCGGCCGCTGTGGCTGGTGCTGGCTGCCACACCCCTGTTAAACAATGGCACCCTGGTGCATTACCCGGCGCCGAGATCGTCACGATTCCTACTCTGTTAAATTATACCGGAAAATAGTCTCATCGGCTGAGCTGCGCGCCTCAGCGGCATGGGCCGCGTGGCGGGGCAGCGCTGTCGCCGGCGGCTGCTCTGGCTCGCAGAAGGTCAGATCTGCTGGCAGCAAGCCGTCCGGTTCCGGCAGCGGCTCGGTGGTAAACAGCAGCTCCATGGTCGCTTTCCCTTCATCTACATAGACCGCGGCCAAATCCTTGATGACCGGTACCTGGCCCATCCGCTTACCGGCGATGCGGGCGGCCGCTTCCCAGGGCGCTTCCATATAACTGGGGGTGGCGCTGGGCAGCACAAACTGGCCGCTGTCCCCCTGTTTGAGCCAGCCGATTTCGCCGGCGGTGTTGGTGGCCATCACCGTGGCTGTTACCCGCCACTTAGGCGGCTGTTGGTAGGGGGTCTCCCGGCGCACAAAACGGCGAAAGTCCAGATAGCGGTAAACCAGCTGGTTGATCAACGTCTTGCCCATGCGCATCTGCCAGGTCATCTGCTGCACTTCCAGGTCCACGGAGCCGCCGGCATGGCTCACCGCCCGGTCCAACCGCAGCCGGTGCATTCCCAGCATCGGTTTGGGGAATGTCTTGGAGGGGAAGAAGCCTACCTCAGGTGACTCCTGCGAGGGTGTCAGCTCGCCGCCGCGCTGGATACAGCGGAAGACAAACACCAGGATTCCGCTCGGTTTGGCTTCCCAGAAGTAAAGCCCAACCAGCCGTACCGGCAGCACCAGCAAACCGGTCTCCTCTTTCACTTCCCGGGCCAGGCTCTCGTGGGGCAGTTCGCCCGCTTCCACGCTGCCGCCAGGAGGCGCCATGGTGCGGGTGTCGTTGCGCCGGATCAGCAGTACATGCCCATATTCATTGACGACGACGCCGTTGGTCGCGATTTGCATTCCGTCTCCTCTAGCACGCGGCTGTCGGCCGCGCTGTGGTGATGTCAGTTAAAATCAGTATACGATACCGCAGGGTCCAGGACAATAGCTGCGGCGGCAGCCATCCGTCGCCGTCGTCAACCATCTATTTTTCAAAGCCGGGTAGAAAAAAGCCATTCCCAGCATGCCGGGAATGGCTCCGTATCCATATCAGGTTTGCCGGCTGTCGGCTGGCGCTCAGTTTTCGTCGCGGACCATCTCCACGGCGATTTTCCGGTGGCGGCGCAGTACCTGGGGCAGATCAATCGTGGTCAGTCGGCCATCCTTGACCACCACCTTGCCGTTGATCACCGACAGGTCGACCCCATAAGGCTGGCAGTATACGGTTGCCGCTACCGGGTCGTGGGCGCCGGCATAAGCCAGCTGGTTCAGGCTGATGGCGATGAAGTCAGCGCTCATCCCCGGGGCCAGATAACCGACGTCATCCCGGCCCAGGACGCTGGCGCCGCCGCGGGTGGCCAGTTCCAGCGCCTGGCGGGCACTCATGGCGGTGGCGCTGCCGGCGAAACCGCCGCGGCCGCCGGGCACCTGGCTCAAATACCGGTCGGGGGCCACTTTCTGCAGCAGCATCGCCATCCGGGCTTCCTGGAGCATGTTGTTGCCATCGTTGGAAGCGGAACCATCGACACCCAGCCCTACCTTGACTCCAGCTTCACGCCAGGGCAAAACCGGGGCGATGCCGCTGGCCAAAATCATGTTGCTGGACGGGCAGTGGGCCACGCCGGTGCCGGTCTGGCTGAACAGCTCAATTTCCGGCTGGCTCATGTGGACGCAGTGGGCGTGCCAGACGTCGTCGCCGGTCCATCCCAGCGATTGGATGTAGGGGACTGGGCGATGGCCGAATACTTCCAGGCAGAACGCTTCCTCTTCCACGGTTTCCGCCAGATGGGTGTGCAGCCGTACCCCATAAGAGCGGGCCAATTCGGCAGACTGCCGCATCAAGTCGGGGCTAACGGAGAAGGGGGAGCATGGGGCCAGGACGATGCGCATCATGGCGTGCCGCTGGCTGTCATGATACTGCTCAATCAGCCGCTGGCTGTCTTCCAGGATGAACTTCTCCTCTTCGGTGCAGTTGTCGGGCGGCAGCCCCCCTTTGCTCTCGCCCAGCGACATCGAGCCGCGGGCGGCATGGAAGCGGACCCCGATCTCAGCCGCCGCTTCGATCTGGCTGTCCAGCCGGGAATTGTTGGGGAACACATATAGATGGTCGCTGCTGGTGGTGCAGCCCGACAAAGCCAGTTCCGCCAGCGCCGTGAGGGTGCTGATATAGATGCCGTCGTTGGTTAGGTTGGCCCAGATGGGGTAGAGCGTCTTCAACCAGGTGAACAGGTCAACATCTTGAGCCAGCGCCCGGGTCAGGGTCTGGTACATATGGTGGTGGGTGTTGATCAACCCCGGCAGCACGATGTGATCTTTGAGGTCGATAACCTGGTCGCCTGTGTCCGGCAGCTCGGCAGACGGCCCCACCTGCACGATGACGTTGTCTCGAATGAACATGCCGCCGCCGGCGATC
>JAHEEY010000297.1 GCA_024640485.1 Chloroflexota bacterium
GCAGCGATATCACTGGCAGTCTGGAACCGCTGATCAGGATCTTTGGACATCGCCCGCAGGATGATCTCTTGCAGGCCCGCTGGTATGTCGGGGTTAGAGATGACCGGCATTGGCGGCGGATCATTCACATGTTTCATGACCACAGCCAGGGGGGTGTCGGCCTGGAAGGGGAGCGCCCCAGTGGCCATCTGAAACAGCAGCACGCCCAGGGAGTAAATATCTGATCGGGCGTCACCGGGCTTGCCTAACGCTTGTTCCGGGGACATATAGGCGGGGGTGCCGATGAGCGCGCCGGTGGCGGTGAAGGCGTTCGACTGGCCGCCGACCAGCTTGACGATGCCGAAGTCGGTAAGAATCGCTTTGCCGTTCTCATCCAGCATGATATTAGCTGGCTTGATATCCCGGTGGACCATCTCTTGATCGTGGGCGTACGCCAGGGCGGTGGCTAATTCCAGGGCGATCCTGACCGATGTCTCAAGCGGCAGCCGTTCGTGTTTCTCGGCCAGCGATACTAATTTTTCCTTAAGCGTGCCGCCGGCGATATATTCCATCACCAGGTAGTAGGTATTGTCTCCAAACACGTCAAAGTCATAGACGCTGACAACGTTGGTGTGGCGCATTTGAGCCATAGCGCGTGCTTCACGCTTGAAGCGGATCAGGAAATCCTGTTCCGCGACCAGAAACGGGTGCATCAGCTTGATGGCGACCGTGCGGTCGAGATCTTCACGATACCCTTTGTACACTTCGGCCATCCCGCCGCGGCCGAGATGTTCGATGATTTTGTATTTGCCTATGGTTTGGCCAACGAGTGAATGACTGCTCATCTTTGTTTTAGTCTGCTGATGGTGTTCAAGTTATCGAAATCGCTTTTGCTCAACCTGCTCACCGAAGTATACCCAGTTTTTGATCGACTGGGAATGGTATTGTGTTCCCCATGCGGCGGGTCAGATGCTGGTTCCGCGGTGGAATCCGCAGGTACTAGCAGCGGCTGCGGGAGGTGCCAGGAAGATGCAATACGAATAGCCGGGTAGATCAGGATGGATCACTCATAGCCCGCAGCTGACCGCAGCCGGCGGCGATGTCGATACCTCGACGCTGCCGGACGGTGCTCGGTAGGTTGTACTGGGCTAATATCGCCTGAAACGCCTTGACCGCGTCGGCTTGAGTCGGCAGCGCCTGGTACCCTACCGTTGGATTCAGGGGGATCAAATTGACGTGGGCATCCAATCCCAGGAGCAGCTGGCCTACCGCATGGGCCTGCTCCGGGGTATCGTTCTTGCCCTCGATAAGGGTCCACTCGAAGAAGATGCGCCGTTTTCGCTTCTCGATGTAGTAGCGGCAGGCATCAATCAGCTCGTTCAAGGGCCAGCGACGGGCCGCCGGAACCAGGGCCTGTCGTTCGGCGTCGGTCGCCGCGTGCAGGCTCACAGCCAGATGAATTGGTCGTTCCTCATCCGCCAGCCGGCGGATGCCCGGCACGATGCCCACGGTGCTCAAGGTGATATGTTTGGGAGCGAGTGACATTCCCTTGTGGTCGGTGATGATTTCTACCGCCGCCATGGTCGCTTCGTAATTGTGCAGTGGTTCGCCCATGCCCATCAGTACGATGTTGCGCAGCTGTTCGCCCTGCTGCCGCAAAATTCGGTCGATGTACAGTACCTGCGACACGATTTCCCCAGGGGAGAGATGGCGGGTGAACCCCATCTGTCCGGTGGCGCAGAAGACACAGCCCATGGCACAGCCGACCTGGGTGCTGACACAGGCAGTGGCTCGACCTTTAAACTTCATCAGCACCGTTTCAATCGTTTCGCTATCAGGGAGAGCCAATAGGAATTTTCGGGTGAAGCCGTCGCTGCTGGCAGTAGCCGCCTGCGTGGGCAGGTTGTCTAGCGTAGTGTGGGCCGCCAGATGTTCCCGTAGATCGGCGCGCAGATCCGTCATCTCCACCAGCGACTCTACCTGCTGACGGTACAAATACGCCCACAGCCGGTCCGTGTGAAAAGCGCTGAATCCCCACTGGGCCAGCAATGCTTCCATCTGCGGGTAAGTCAGGTCGTATAGATTGACGGGTCGGTCAGCGCTGCGGTCGTCCATGTTGAGACTATACCCTAATCTGGGTGTGTTAGCTCCCGTCGTCTAGCCAACTCCTGGCGCATTTCGGCATGTTTCTCTCGGGTTACGGGGTAATGGTATACAAAGGGGAAGCTGATCAGCAGGATGACCACAGGGACCCAGCTGACGAATACCCGCAGGGCGGTGACAACTGCCAGCGGCTGGACGGGCACCGGACTGCCCGCCTGTGGTGTGATGTAGCCGGTCAGCTCCAGGGCGTAGTTGGAGAGGGCCAGCCCCAGGGAAAGGCCCAATTTCTGCAGGAAGACAAAGAAGCCGTAATAAACGCCTTCCCGCCGCTGTCCCGTTTCCAATTCATCAATTTCGATGACATCCGGCAGCATGCTCCAGGGAATCAGGTAGCCGACACTGACGCCAACGCCGGCTAAAATCGCCAGGATGAACAGCAAGGTGATCTGTCCTGGCTGTACGAAGTAGAGCGCGATCCCCACCAATATCCAGACGCCCATACCGGCGTAGTAAACATTCTGTTTGCCGATGCGCAGACTGACTTTGGCCCAAATTAGCAGAAAAATGAATGCGGAGAACTGCACCGCCAATACCAGGAAGGGGAACTGATCTTCCGCTCCCACCCAGTAGCGCACATACAGCAGCAGGTTTGCCTGCACGAACTGAATCGACAGCCATGAGAGCAAGTAGATGGTGGTGACATATAGAAACGCCTTGTTCTTGAAGGCGATGCGCATCCCTTCGAAGAAGCCCAACTCCGGCCCAGATGCCGCGCTGTTTTGCTGGAAATTATTTTCTTTGGTGTAGGCGAATGTCAGCAGGCTGGAGGCGATGATGAAGAATGCCCAAATGGCGGCGGCGATAGCGTTGCCAGTAACCACGTTGCTGAAACCGCCGGCGATGAGGCCGTGGAGGAAGGCTGCCAACATGCCCCCCAGAATGGAGAAGCTGAAGCGGTAGGCGCTCAGGCTGGTGCGCTCGTCGTAGTCCTGGGTAAGCTCTGGGGTCAGGGCGGCGTATGGGACATTGACAGCGGTAAAAGCGGCGTCCAGCAGAATGGCGACCAGCAGATAATACCAGAATTTACCCGCCTGGCTGATGTCAGGGACCAGCCAGTTCAGCAGAAACGCCAGTCCAAACGGCAGCGCGCCAAACAGCAGCCACGGCCGCCGCCGTCCCCAACGGCTGTTGGTCCGATCGGTGAGAAGGCCGATTAACGGATCGTTGACGCTGTCCCAGATCTTGACCAACAGGAAGATCGTGCCTGCCGCGGCCGGGCGCATGCCAGCAACATCCAGGAGAAACGCGTTCAGAAAGAAGCCGTTGACGGCGGCGACAATGGCTGCGCCAAGATCGCCGACACCATAGGCCAGTTTGGTGCCAACCGTGAGTTTGTGGTCCTGGGCAAGTTTATCCGTGACAGCCATGATGAAACAGCCTCCGATGCAGGTTAACTTGGCCCCCAAATAGGAATCGATTATATAGCTGGCGGGTTGGGGGTGGCAAAAAAGGGCCGCGAAGGACGGTTGTCAAACCGGTCCTGCCGTCTGATAATGATGTCAGGTAGTCTGATCCCTCTACGGCAGCCGGCGGTCCGGCGTCGATTTCCCCCGTTTTGCGGCCCTGCGGAGGTGTTGAATATGTCTGATTTCATCCTAGCATTTGATTTTGGCGGCACCAAGCTAAGCGCCGCGGTAATTGCCGCTGCTGAAGTGACTGCCGGCAGCCGGGCCTGGCACCAATATGAGCGAGTTTTCTCCCCGGTTAGCGCCGATGCCCAGTATGACATCGCCACCATGGTCAACATGGGGAAGCAGATGCTGTCGGGCCGACGCCCGGCAATTGTGGGGGTCAGTTTTGGCGGGCCCGTCGATTATGAAGCAGGCATGGTGCGTCTTTCGCATCATGTCCCCGGATGGGAGAATGCCCCTCTGCAGGCAGTGTTGGAGGCCGAATTTGGGGTACCCGTGGTAGTGGACAATGACGCCAACGCCGCCGCTCTGGGGGAGTATCGATTCGGCGCCGGGCAAGGGGTTGGCAGTATGATGTATATCACCGTGAGCACTGGTGTTGGCGGCGGTTGGGTGTTGAACGGCCGGCTGTGGCGGGGGCATGAAGGGATGGCAGGTGAGATTGGCCATACCGTGGTGGATCCCCTTGGCCCGCTCTGCCTCTGCGGCAAACGGGGATGTGTGGAGCGGCTGGCATCAGGCCCTTATATGGCTGGTGACCTGGAGAGTATGCGAGGCCAGGCGACCGGAACCTTGAGCGGTCAGCAGGTAGCCGCCGCGGCGCGTGCCGGCGATGCGGATGCCATCCAGATCCTGGATCGGGGCGCCCGTGCCCTCGGTGTGGGGATAGGCAACGCGGCTAATTTCGTAAATCCAGCCCTTTTCGTGCTGGGCGGCGGAGTAACCAAGTCCGGGGATCGCTGGTGGTCAAACGTGCGTCGGGCGGCAGCAGAGACTGCGCTGCCGGAAGTGCGTTTCGATATCCGGTCGGCATCTCTGAATGATGACGCCCCGTTGTGGGGCGCGGTCGCCCTGGGATTGCAGAGGATTATTTGATCTTGATCTTCAGTTACGATTCCGGCGTTGGTGTGGCGGTTCCCTCATCTGCCGCGTTTTCACCAGAGTTGTCTGCATCCTGGCCCGCTTCCGGCTGTGGGGTAGCAGTAGGCATGAATTCGAACCGGGTTGAGACGATCTCGAAGGTAGTCTGGCCTGGATGGATAGTGACATCTCGCCGGTAGGTGATACCGTTGACCGAGAGCAGCAGCGTGTATCGACCTGCGGGGAGGTCTCCAACCACAAAGTTCTCTCGCCACACTTCATCAGACCCCACCACTCGATTGTAGGTGCGCTGGGTCCGCACCGGCGTGTCCACATCCACCGGTATCACCTGGATGTCGGCATCGGTGATCAGCCGTCCGCGGCTGTCCGAGAAGCGGCCCGCCAGCGTTCCCCACCCTTCATAAGGCGCCAGCCATAAGGCGGGATTGCGGGCAGCGGCGTAATCGTTTCTGCCGACGCGCACTTCCAAATGCAGGTGGGAGCTGGTAACTTCACCGGAACTGCCCACACCAGCGATCAACTGCCCTTTCTCCACATGGTCCCCTTCAGCCACCAGCAGTTCCAGGGTGTGGGCGTACAGCGTGTAGACATCTTTCCCTTGCCACTGCCAATCGTGGAGAATGACCACAGTATTGCCGTAGTAGTTGACGCCGTTGCGCGGGCTGGGCATCGGGCCGGCATGGATCACGGTGCCGCTGCTGACCGCCATGATTGACGTCCCCTGCTCATTGGGGAAGTCGTTGCCGTGATGGATGCGGTAGGGGGCCAGCGCTGGAATCATGACATCGTTGCCGAAAGGGTACCAGGGCAGATCGTAATTGCGCCGGTTTGACGGCAGCGGGCGCCCCATCCAATAATGATCATCCGGGTGCAGCGATAAGGGGACATCATAGGGCGGCGGGCGCCACTCAGCCGGCGCCGCTGGCCCGGCATCCGGCACAAACTGCTGGTAAGCTTGCGTTGGCCGCAGCCCAATCCCTTCCGGGGTTGGTATCAGCGATCCGGGTTCCGGGGTCGCTGCGACAGCCTCGTTCGGTTCCGCCGGCAGGTTGTCCGGCGGCGGCAGTTGTGTCATTGCAATAGAGGTGGCGGTGGCGTTTTCCGGTATCGAGGCCAGGGCGCTGAGGGTCGGTGTCGGTTGAGCGCCCGCTGGCCCACAGCCGGAAAGAGCCGCCGCTGAGACCCATGTAAAAAGGAGAGCCAGCCATGAAAGATGAGACAGGAGCATGCCGCGGCGACGGTGAGGATTAAGCATCAGGGCTATGGGAGCTGCTGCAGCTCTTCAGGGGTGTAGATTTGCATCATCGCTTCTTCCCAGCTCAGATTTCCGCGGTTCTCGTAATGCCAGAAACGAATTGCGGGGAAGAAGGTTCGCCAATTATCGCTGGAGGGGGTCCACTGCCAACCGTAGTCAGCCGCCAGGGCGGTGAAATCGATGTAATAGCCAGA
>JAHEEY010000298.1 GCA_024640485.1 Chloroflexota bacterium
GGTGACGGCTATCGTCACTATGGATGGCCAGGCCGACCTGAGCCAGATCCCCGGCGCCAGCCGGGCGGCTCGATTGGAAGGGGTGATTCGAGCCCTGCAAGCCAGAGCCAGCGCTTCCCAGCGGCAGATCATCAACTCCCTTGCCTTCCAACGGAGCCAGGGTCTGGTTGATCAGGTGATCCCCATGTGGGTATTCAACGGCCTGTCAGTGACCGCCACCGCGGCGGTGATCGAAGATCTGGCCGCCCGGGCCGATGTGGCCCGTATTACCCCGGACGATATCGATATCGTCACGGCGGCAGCGGAGCCGAACCTGTCCCTGATCAACGCTCCGGCCCTATGGGACCTCAACCTGACTGGACAAGGGATCGTGGTCGCCAATATGGACAGCGGCGTCGATTATTTCCACCCGGAACTTAACAGCCGCTGGCGCGGCGGCAGCAACAGCTGGTACGATCCTTATGGTCAGCACGCCGCCCCATATGATGCCAGCGGCCACGGCACCTGGACCATGGGTATCATGGTCGGCGGCAGCGCCGGCGGCACCGCCATTGGCGTGGCGCCCCAGGCGCAGTGGATCGCCGTCAAGATCTTCAATGACGCCGGCGGCTCCAGCGCCGCTGCCATCCACCAGGGCTTCCAATGGCTGTTGGACCCGGATGGGAATCCGGCCACCGACGACGCCCCCCACGTAATCAACAACTCCTGGTCCCTGCTCACGCCCGACTGCAATCTGGAATTCGAGCCGGATCTGCAGGCGGTACGGGCTGCCGGCATCCTGCCCGTCTTCGCCGCCGGCAACAGCGGCCCGGGTGCCGCTACCTCCCGGAGCCCGGCCAATAATCCTTCCGCCTTCGCCGTCGGTGCCGCTGGGAACAACGATCTGATCTATTCGCTCAGCAGCCGCGGCCCTTCCAGCTGCGACGCCTCCATCTTCCCGGAGCTGGTCGCCCCGGGCGTCGGCATTAATACCACCGATCTATTCGGCTTTTACACGGCCGCCAGCGGCACATCCATGGCCGCGCCCCACGTGTCCGCCGGGCTGGCCCTGCTGTTGGGCGCGTTTCCAGATGCCACCGCCGCCGACCAGGAAGCCGCGCTGCTCAACAGCGGCGTCGACCTGGGCCCGGCCGGGCCGGACAATGATTACGGCTACGGCCGTATCGATCTGCTGGCCGCCTACCAATGGCTAGCCGCCGGCGGCAGCGGCGGCAGTCCCACACCCACGCCGGTGCCGCCGACCGCGACCTCAGTTCCCCCAACCGCGACACCCCCTGCCGATGTCAACCTCGCCCTCAACCGGCCGGCGACCTTCTCCTCTTTCGAGGACAGCGCGCATGACGGCACCCGTGCTGTTGATGGCGATCTGGCCACCTGGTGGCAGACAGCTCGCGCCAGAGGCAAGAATAAACTGCCGGCGGAATGGATCACCATCGACCTGGGCGCCGGAACAACCGTCGGTCAGGTGGTGCTCCGCTGGGCCGACAGCTTCGCCACCAGCTACACCATCCAGGTCTCTGATGACAACAGCAGCTGGACTGAGCTCTACCAGACGAATGCCGGAACTGGGGGCACCGAGACCATCTCCTTCAGCCCGGTGACCGCCGCTTATCTCAAGCTGGAGACCACCGCCTGGAGCAGCGGCAGTTTGCGAAACTGGCTGCGAGAGCTGGAACTGTACCCAGGGAGCGGTAGCGCGGTGCCCACTGCGACACCCATGCCTACTGCGTCACCTGGTCCAACGACGACGCCGCCAGCCCCGACGCCTACATCGCCGCCGCCGGCCGGCGGCATGCATGTGGCCGACTTGGACGGGTCCGCCGCTCCTGGCAGCCGCAACCGCTGGGACGCTTCCGTCTCCATCTGGATGCACAGCGGCGATGAGCTGCCCCTTGCCGGGGCGACCGTCTCCGGCAGTTGGAGCGGCGGCGCATCTGGCAGCGGCAGCTGCATCACCAACTCTGCTGGAATCTGCAGCCTAACCCGGACAAACATCAAGGGGAATGCCGGCAGCGTACGCTTCACAGTGGACAGCGTTTCACACGCCGCGCTGTCTTACCAGCCGGCGGCCAACCATGATCCGGACGGCGACAGCGACGGGAGGACAGTCATTGTTCTCCAGCCATAGCATCCACCACAAGGCCGACACTTTCGCGTCCATCCGGGAAGGCTGGCGCCAGAGCGGCGCTTTCCGCAGCAAATAAACCGAGAATTCTCATGGTGGGAGAGGTCTATGCCGGAGAATGATCAAGCAGCCAACGCAGAGACAGTTACAAGCGTATTTACATTATCAGTGTTCTGAGAAGGAGATAATGAGATGACCACAAGAAGACAGTTTATCGGAATGGGAGGCGCTGCGTTGGCGGGCTTCGTCTTGTCAGGCAAGCTTGGTTACTTACGCGTGATGGCCGCACCGGCTCGAGTCGGGCTAAGCGATCCGGCACTTCAGCCCAAGTTTGTTAATATGGTACCAGATGCGCTCGCTCCTGGGTTCATCTATCAGGCCGACAAACACGGCCGTTACAAAGTCCAGATTGGCCAGGCAATGCACATGTCTGGGCTCGTCGGCCCGGGCGGGGCGCCGGTTCCCACACCCATATGGGGCTATGGAGATCAGAAAGACAAAACCTTCACCTGGCCCGGTCGGACATTCCAGATCAATAATGTTGAGTCTGGAGGCTTGCCGGAAACCGAGGTAATTTGGGACAACGCACTTAAAGGCGTTGCCGCCCACCTTCTTCCGGTAGATACCACGGCACATTGGTGCTACAGCCTGCCGGGTTACGACAAAGATACAATCGCCAAAAATGGGGTGCCGATCATCACCCATCTTCATGGTGGTCACTCTGATTACCAGTTCGACGGCAACCCGGAATTCTTTTACAGCCCCAGCGGCCCCAAGCAGTCCGTAGGCCCCCAATGGGATCAAGTCCCCGGAGGGTTCACCACCAAGTTCAGGTACGATAACAATGTACCTGCCGGCAATCTCTGGTACCACGACCACGCCCTGGGCATCACCCGTCTCAATGTTTACGCCGGGCTGGCAGGCTTCTACTTCATCCGCGACAAAGACGACACCGGTCTGGCGGGTAATCCCCTGGGGCTTCCCGCGCACCCCTATGAAAAAGCTTACGCCATCCAGGACCGTATGTTCCTGGAAACGGGCGAGCTGTTCTACCCGGCTTACCCTGGCGATCCCTACTATGATGATTTTATCAACGAAGAAGGCGCGGTGCTGCCGCCAGAGCTTTTCCCCGGCGGCGGCCCAACGGCGCTGGCCGAGTTCTTCGGCGACCACATGGTAGTCAACGGCTTGATCTGGCCCAAGGAGGATGTCGAACCGCGAAATTACCGCATGCATCTGCTAAACGGCACGGACAGTCGTTTCATGGTGATCCAGTTCGTGGCGGTACCTGCGGGGGCAACCACCTTCACAGGTAACGAAACACTAATCCCGTTCCACGTGATTGGCAGTGACCAGGGGTTGGCTTCTGAGGCCACCCTGACAGACACGCTGCTTTCCGAACCTGGCTCCCGCTATGACATTGTCTTTGACTTCAAAGGGTTGCAGGGAAAACGGGTCATCATGAAGAATATCGGCGGCGATGAGCCCTTCGGCGGCGATATCCCCGGGCCAGCTGCCTTCGGCGATACTGACAAGATCATGGCCTTCGACGTGGCAACTGGTAACGATGCGGCCGATGAATTCGATCCGACGAAGATCAGCAATTTATATGGCTCAGTCACGGCGGCCGCTGACCGCATCCGCAAGGTGGCCCTGTTCGAGGGGATGGACGAGTTCGGCCGCTTGCAGCCGCTGCTAGGCACCGCCGAACCGGCAGCCGACCACGCTGGAAATCCCATCAACTGGCCTGACACCCCAGCATATGCCGGCGCTGGCCTGGTGGGCCAGATGGAAGGTTCCATCGCCTGGCACAGCCCCACCACAGAGAACCCGGCGCTCAACAGCACCGAAGAGTGGGAGATCTGGAACATGACCGGCGACGCCCACCCCGTTCACCTGCATCTGGTTCATTTCGAGATCCTCGGCCGCGAGGAGATCAAATGGGACAGCAACACCGACGACGACGGGTTCATCCAAACCGATTCACCAGCTGGAAATGGCACATACCTGGTTTCTCAGCCAACGGTGCAGCACAACTCAGTGGCCGGCGATCCTGCTACCTACGGTACCGGGTTCAAAATCGTTAAGCCAACCAAAGGGGGCCCCGTGGCAAAGCCGGCAGAGTATATCGAGAACGCGCCCAAGGACATGGTCACAGCGCTGCCTGGGCAGGTGACCCGTATCAAGGCCACCTTTGATAAGCCCGGCCGCTACGTCTGGCACTGCCACATCCTTTCCCATGAAGATCATGAGATGATGCGGGTGCTGCACGTAGGCCCTGGCGCCTAACAATAGATTCATCGCCTTGAAACAGGCCAGATTTTGGGTCTCGAGTCCACGATTCGCCGGCGGCTGGTTCGCCTCTTTTCGCCGGCGAATCGTTGTGGACGGCAGGAAAACCCGATGACCAAACTAACCCCATTCCTGACGATTGCCATATGCCTGGCCCTGGCCGCGGCCGTCTTGGCCGCGGTTCTCCCAGCCCAAGCGGCGGCCGCGATTACCGTGAACAGCACCGCTGATGTGATCAACGGCAGCGACGGGCTCTGCTCGCTGCGAGAGGCGATCATCGCTGCCAACAGCAACACCGCTTCCGGCGGCGCCGACGGCGAATGCGCCGCCGGCGGCAGCGCCGACGAGATCAACTTCAGCCCATCGCTGGCACTGCCGGCCGTTTTTTCCTTGACCCTGGCAGGTCAAGGGGAAGACGAATCCTTAACCGGCGACCTGGATATCAGCGGGTCAGCCGCCAACACGCTGCAGATCAACGGCAGCGGTCCCGACAACATCATCATCGACGGCAATGGGCTCGATCGTGTGCTCGATATCCAGCCCTTGGCAAGAGCCACCATCAGCGGCGTCACCATCCGAAATGGCAGTCCGGGAGTGGGCGAAGTTGGCGGCGGAATCGCTGTCCGATTGACCGGCCGCGTCTCCGTGCTCAACAGCGTAATCATCAGCAACACAGCCGGAGGTGCCCATGTCCTGGGCGTGCTGGGTCTGACGGACAGCACCATTGAAGCCAACGGCGGCGGCGGTGTAGCAAGCCAGGCCGGCCGGATCATTTTGACCAATTCCCACGTCTTGAGCAATACCCAGGGCGTTGGCATCCTCAATGAAAGTGGCGGTATCCTGCAAGTCACCGGTGGTACGGTCAGCAGCAACACCGGCGGCGGTATCAAGAACGTGAATGCCTCGGCCACCTTGGAGAGTGTGACTATCCAGGGAAACACCATCGGCGGCGGCGTGCTAAATGATGGGTCAGCCACCATGTCGATCAGCGGCAGTGCCATCCTCAGCAATACCGCCGACAGCGGCGGCGGCATCAGCAACAAGCTGTCCGCTTCCCTAACCATAGTCGACTCCCGAATCAGCTACAATCAGGCAGCCGTGGGCGGCGGCGGCGGTATCAGCAGCAACGGAGGCGCCCTGACAGTGGAGCGGAGCACCATTGACCATAATCAGGGAACCTCCGGCGGCGGTATCAACCACATCGGCAGCGGCAACGCCCTCACCCTGAAAAATGTCACCATCAGCAGTAATGAGGTCAGTGACGGCGGCGGCGGCCTCTACAATCGCAGTACTGCCAGCCTGACCAATGTCACCATTAGCGGCAACAGTGCCAACGGCGATCCTGGCGCCAATATCTTCAACGAAGACAGCCTGTCCATCGAAAACAGCATAGTAGCCAACCCCGTCCTGGGCCTCAGCTGCACCGGCGATGCCGGCGTGATTACCTCCTTAGGGAATAATCTGGACAGCGGGAGCAGCTGCGGCCTGGCCGCCAGCGGCGACATCACCGAAACCAATCCCAACCTGGGCCCGCTGCAAGATAATGGCGGCCCCACCTGGACCCACGCCCTGCTCGCCGGCAGCCCAGCCATCGACAGCGCTGACAGCGGGTCATGCCTAACCACCGATCAGCGCGGGGTATCCCGGCC
>JAHEEY010000299.1 GCA_024640485.1 Chloroflexota bacterium
AAGAACGCCGGAGTTTCTCCGCTGCTGGTAAAACAAGATATCCCGTTGTCCGGATCGTCGGGCATGACATCGAAGCAGAAGTTAGCGGCTTCTTGGCCGATAAGGGCGACGTCAAAATCGGTGGTAGATAGTTGGCTTGTTTGGAAGCAAGTGAGCTGTCCATCCAGGATTTCGCTGCTGCTTACAGCGGGCTTGATACCGCCGATGGTGAAGCAGCTCTCTTGGCCGTTGGTGCTCTCCAGCCGGGCTCGAATATCAGTAGCCGGATAGGTGGTGAAGCTGGCAGTTGTCCAGGCGTAATGGTACAGCCCTTCAATAGCCACAATGAGCCCCAAGGTGAGCATCAATGAGATCAGGGTGTTGGTGACATTGTTATACAGGTTATTCTTGAGCCACAAGGTGATCGGTCTGTGTTTGTGGATCAACTCACTGACGATGACCGCCACAACCGAAACCGCCCACACGATGAGAACAAGTATGGTACTGAACGGCTCGGCGCTGACGCGGCTGAACACAAACCGTAATGTGACCACCGCCAGCACGATCAGCCATGCGGTTTGCCAGTACGATTTGATCAGCTGTTCTCGCACAAACCGTTCTAGATCGCCAGAGAAATTCAGTTGAGAGCTTACTCTTTTAATTAGGGTCATCATTATCTCTCCACCAGCATCATCCGCTTGTTATACCAGTTCAAGAAGGCTGAGATGGTCAGGCTGATTGTCAGGTAGATAGCGGCCATAATGAGGACCAACTGTAGGGACCGGCCAGATTGGTTGATCATGGTGTCAATGGTCCGGTATAAATCAGGATAGGCTACCGCCAACGCCAAACTGGAGTTCTTTACCAGATTGAGATACTGGCTGGTCATCGGCGGGATAATCACCCGCATCGCCTGGGGCATCACCACCAGCTGCAGCCGCTGCCCTTCTGATAAGCCTAATGCTCTGGCCGCCTCCGATTGGCCTTTGGAAACTGATTGAATGCCGGCGCGGACGATCTCTGCCACAAAGGCGGAGGTGAACAGCACCAGCCCCACCAATAGGGCGGTGAATTCGGTAGACATTTTGCCGCCGCCCACGAAATTGAACCCTTCCAGCCGTGGTATGGCAAGGCGTACAGGCGTTTCCGCCAGCGGGACAACCAGATGAGCGGCGCCGTTCTCCAGCAGAACCCGCTCGCTGGCTATGACCGCTTGCTGGGCGACAAAAAGCTCACACGCCCCTTCGGCATAGTTTTCTATCGCCTGATCGGCTCGGTCGCTGCGGGTTACCGTGAAGGGGATGTTCGCTCGTCTTAATCGACTGGTGAGATTCACCTCTGACGGAGACTCTTTTACCGCGCAGATCTGCAGTGCCGCTTCATCCACCGTTTCTTGGCTGATTTCGCCTGCAGCCAGAGATGCTTCCAGCTTGGATAGATCGGTCACTGGAAGCCGGCGGAGCAGCAACCCCTCCAAATCATCGAATTGCCGGACCCGCGACGCTTTGGGGACCAGCATCGCTTCATTGTTGCTGTTGCCGGCCGCAAACCAGCCGATTCCGGCTACCAGTATGAAAGAGAATAAGACCCAGGGTATCCGGTTGGACGACTTGCCGGTCAACGCCTCTCGCCGTCCCAGGATCATCCAGATCGCCTGCCCCTGAATAATGCCCAGGACGATGAAAGCAAACCAGATTGGAAACGAGGACATCCGGACGAAAGAGGGGTAGTTCACGCCGCGCTGGCTGATGAAAACTGGTAGATTGAACGGCTGGATCGCTTCATTGACACCGGCCAACCCCAGCAGCACAACGAAATAGATGAAGAACAGCTGCAGCAGCAGCGGCGTGTTACGCATCAAATCGATGTACCATTTGGCGATGGTACGTACCAGCCAGTTTCCCGATAAGCGAGCAATACCGGTAATCGTTCCAAGAATCGTGGTCAAGACAACGCCGATTACCGCGACTTTGCCGGTATTCAGCACCCCTACCGCGATGGCCCGCCAATAGGAATCGGCGGGGGTATAGTCGATGACTGATTCTTGAATATCAAATTGGGCATCGGAGCCGAGGAAATCAAAAGCACAGCGGAAGCTGGAAGAGCCGTCTTCACAGCGGAACTGTGCCTCCCCCAGTGAACCAAGGTTCTCACCGATATTGGTGATCAACCAGAGCCCGCTGCGCACCAGCAAGATGACGAAAACAATCTGCAGCAGGATTCCAATGATGCGGCCGTCACGCCAAAAAGGAATAGTCTCCTGCCCGCCAGCCGGCAGAGGGTCCTTCACGATTGACATGTGCATTACCCTTCTTTTGCTATTTGCGGCTGTTTGTTCCCCCAGCTTATCAGTAGCCTCGAGGAAGGTCCGCTGCTCAGCAAACTATAGGCCGGGCGAACCATGAAAGGTTCGCCCGGCTTGCTTGACAAGATGTTAGATTATTTGAAGGGAACCGGATAAAGGATGCCGCCATCGGTGTAGAGCGCGTTAGGGCCGCGTGCCAGATCGAAGGGGGTATCGGGACCGAGATTGCGGTCGTAGATGTCTTTGTAGTTGCCAACTTGCTTGATGATCTGGTAGCAGAAGTCATTGCTCAGGCCGAGGTTCTGCCCTAGTTCGCCGGTCTCGCCTAGCAGGTCGGAAACAACCGGATCGTCACCACCCAGCATGCTGTCTACGTTGTCCTGGTTGACACCGAGGAATTCGCCGTTGAAGGTACAGAGGACCGTCCAGTTGACCACATCGTTCCAGTTGTTGTCACCATGGCGAGTCAGCGGTCCCAGCGGTTCGCGGGACATGTCTTCTACCAAAATCTTGTGGTCTGTGGGTACAGCCAAAAGGATCTGGTTGGAGACCAGGCCGGATTTATCGGTGGTGAAGCCGTCGCAGCTGCCCTGGTCATACGCATCCAGGGTGGTGGGGGCATCGGGGAAGACTACTGGGGTGTAGTCAATGCCGTTGGCGCTGAAGTAATCAGACAGGTTCTTCTCTGTGGTAGTACCAGCCTGGACACAGATGGTGCCGCCAGCCAGGTCGGCCATGGTGTCTACTCCGCTGTCCTTGCGGACCATCATGCCTTGACCATCATAGAAGGTGATCGGCACAAAGTCGAAGCCCAGGGCTACGTCTCGGGTAAAGGTATGGGTGGTGTTCCGGATCAACACATCAATCTCACCCGACTGCAGCGTGGGGAAGCGGGAAGTACCGGTGGTCGCTGTGACCTCATACTTTGAGGCATCACCGAAGACGGCCGCGGCAATGGCACTGCAGAAATCAATATCAAAGCCGCTGAAGCTGCCGGTAGCAGTATCGAGGTAGCCAAAGCCAGGCACGTTGGCATTTCCGCCGCATTTGACCATACCGCGGTCGACAATGGTCTGCAGGGTATCGCCTGCGCCGGCAAACTCAACCGCGACTTCTTGAGTTGAGGCTTCGGCGGCAACTTCTACAACACGGGTTACTTCCACAACACGGGTTACTTCAACGGTTTCGCCTTCGCCACCGCAAGCAACCAACAATAGGGCGAAAATTAATAACCCTACAATTAACGATAAACGTTTTGCATTCATCTAAACTTCTCCTCCAATCACGTAATCACAAATTCATCGACAAATCATAAACAAACAGTTCTAAAGACATACTTTTGCGGCTATTGAATAATCTCTAATTTTGGAGACACCTCCTCTTCGGGAACCCAATAGAGCCCCTGATCAGGGGATTCGCAATGAGGTACCCTCATGAAATTTTCTGTAGCAACTTGTGAGAGCTTGTCGCTTCACACAAAGAGTTAAGCGTTTATTTTTAGTGACGGTGTAGGTGTGCGGACAACCGTAAAAAACCGATAGTTAGGTGACTGCGGGTTCTTGATGAAATTGGCGAATCATAAATTCGGCTGCAAATGGTCCGGCGTTCACCAGACCATAAGTCTGTTGGGTTACTAAGACAGAAACCGTATTGGGGGGGACTATACGGTCCTTACCCAAGAGGCATTTTCCTGCTTCCACACCGTAAATGTTATCATCGGTTGTTCGTAATGGGCAAATTTTCGGCAACTTTCTTATAATTGGCGCTATGCATTTAGCCCTTAACGCCTATTTCTGGAACAGTCCGCACACTGGAAGCGGGCAGTATATTCGCCAATTGGCGGCTCAGTTGAGCCAGTTGGTTTCCGACTTAACCATCACCCTGGTCTATCCCGCTCGGGAAGATTCGGACATGCTCGATGACGTTCCCGCGGGGATTAATCTGAAGCAGATCTCCAGTCGTTCGGGCCATGTAGGAAAGGTCATTTTCGAGCAGATTCAGTTTCCCCAGGCCTGCGCCGAGATCGGCGCCACGCTGGCCCATGTCCCGTATTGGGGAGCGCCGCTGCGGTCACCGGTGCCGCTGATTGTCACCGTCCATGACCTGACCCCGAACTTGGTGCCTGAGTACCGCCGCGGGATCAAGGCGCGGCTGTACAATGCCCTGGTCACTGCCAGCGCTCGCGGCGCGGACCATATCATCACCGATTCCTTTGCCAGCAAGCTGGATATTGTCGAACATCTGGGGATACCAGAACGAGATATCACCGCCATCTATCTGGGGGTGGGTCCCCAATATCGCCCTGGCGAGAACAGCCTGGTCGATATGGCTGTGCTAAAGAAGTATGATCTGCCCGATTTCTACGTCCTTTATTTGGGTGGGTACGAGCTGCACAAAAACGTGGCCACGCTGCTGCTGACCTACAGCTACGTGGGGCAGGCGCTGGGGGAGGACTATCCTCTGGTACTGGCCGGCCGTAAACCTGCGAAGATCTCCGCGAATTTTCCGGACTATGATAGGTATATTCAGGAGCTGGGAATCGGCGAATATGTCCGTTGGATTGGCTTTGTCGACGAAGCGGACAAGCCGGTGCTCTACCGCAACGCCGAGGCGTTTGTATTTCCCAGCCGTCATGAAGGGTTTGGAATCCCGGTGTTGGAAGCGATGGCCAGCGGCACCGCTGTGGTAGCCAGCAACTGCGACTCCCTGCCCGAAGTCATTGGTGATGCCGGTTTCGCCATCGATCCGGACGATGTCAGGGAAATGGCCGGCGCCATTATCTCTATTGTGCTCGAGGACAGCACCAGAGATGGGCTGGCAAAGCGAGGGCTGGCCCAGGCAGCCAAGTTTTCCTGGGAGAAAACCGCGATGGAAACGTTAATGGTATATGACAAGTTTAATGTGCGCTGAAGCCGATTCTGGTGGAACCGCGGCGGCTCGAAGTTCCGCCATTTGCACAGAGGTAGAGGCATGCTACAATGCCGAACGATTATCAATAAATACGACACGCTTACCTCATGTGAGCACCATTGGGCTGGGCTTCAGCAACGCTTGGCGAATTGGGTGAACCATGAGGCCGCTCAGTTTTAGGAAAATGTACGGATGCGACTACTACACCATCAAATAGCGGCTGCTGTTAAGCAGGCGATCGAGAATGCCCAAGCAGCTGGCGATATGCCAGCTTTTGAGATACCAGAGGTGACCATCGAGCGGCCCAGGGCCAATACCTTTGGCGATTATGCCACCCCAACCCCTTTGAAATTGGCTCGCCTGGCGCGTATGGCCCCCATTAAGATCGCTCAAACTATTGTCGATCATCTGGGTGAGTATCCGTATCTCGAGGAAGCGACCGTGGCCCCGCCGGGATTCATCAATTTCCGGCTGTCTCTTGGCTGGCTCCAAGGACAGGTGGAAGAAATTGTCGCCGCTGGGCAGGATTTTGGGCGGTTTGATCTGGGCCGGGGTAAGAAAGCCCAAGTCGAATGTGTCAGCGCCAACCCCACCGGCCCAATTACGCTTGGCCGTACCCGCGGCGGAGTGATGGGTGATACCTTGGCCCGGGCGTTGAAGGCTGCCGAATATGAGGTCACTTTAGAGTATTACTACAATGACGCTGGCCGGCAGGTAGCCAAGCTGGGGGAATCGGTCAAAGTCCGCTATCAGCAGCTGTTGGGCCAGGACGTGGAGCTGAAGAGTGATCATTACCAAGGGGAGTACATTTCTGACTTGGCACAACAGCTCCTGGACCAACACGGCGACAGCCTGCTTGAACAGC
>JAHEEY010000300.1 GCA_024640485.1 Chloroflexota bacterium
CATGCCGGGCCAATCCAGGATCGTGGCTGACGATAATGATGGTCAGCCCCAGCGATTGGTTCAGATGGCGGAACAGCCGGTAAAGGTCCATGGCGGTGGCTTCATCCACTTCACCGGTGGGTTCATCCGCCAGCAGCAGTTTGGGCTCATTGGCCAGGGCCACGGCGATGGCCACCCGCTGCTGCTCACCGCCGGAAAGCTCCGACAGCCGGTGCCCCTGCCGTTCATCCAGCCCGACCAGGGTCAGCAGCGACTCCGCCCTGTCCCGCTTTCTGCCGCCGCTGCCCGATAGGGTCATGGGCAGCTCCACGTTTTCCAGGGCGGTCAGGTACGGGATCAGGTTGCGGGCCACCTGCTGCCAGACGAAACCGACCGTCGACCGCCGGAAGCGGTCCAGGGCGGCAGGGGTCATCTTCAGCAGGTCGTATTTATCGACCCACACCCGACCTGCTGAAGGGCTGTCCAGCCCTCCCAGGATGTTCATCAAGGTGCTCTTGCCGCTGCCGCTGGCGCCGACGATGCCCAACAGCTCCCCAGGGGCCAGCACCAGGTCTAATCCCTGCAGGGCGACGACTTCCAGCTCTTCGACCTTATAGATCTTGACCAGGTTGTCGCAGATGATGAACGGCTCAGACATAGGGTCAGCCGGCATATTGGTCATGGTTGTAGACGTCCCAGTCCAGGTATTTCTCGAACGCTTCCTGGATCGGGGCGGCTTTCTGCGACAGGTTGACTGCCACATGGTGCTCAAATCCGTTTTCACAGATGAATCGGAGCAGCTGCTGCAGCCTGGGTACCCGTACCACCCCGTAGCCTCCGAAGGTTTGCAGGGGGTCGTTGGTCAGCTCCCCTTCGCCTAAATAGGCCACCATGCGCCCATTGAGGTCATCGGTGGAAACGCGGCAGTAGGTGAACGGCCCAGTCTTGACCCGGCCGACTACGGTGCCGTAAGTATTCTCCTTACCCACGGTGCCGGCGATAATCTCCTGGTAATCCATTACCGGGATGTTCTCAGTGGCGATGGTGCTGTCCACGAAAATGTCCGTGGGCAGGTTGGAGCAGTGGAAGATGACCCCTTTGTCGGGATCGCTGCCGTAATTGTTGTTCCAGTCTACGATGGCGCTGGCGCTGCCGGAAGCCAGGGTCAAGGCGTACATCCCCACCACGCCGGCGATATCTGTCTCGCAGGCGCTGGGCATCAGCTGGTTGCTCATCATGCTCATGATGGTGCAGGGGACCACCCCGAAATATTCCTGCATCGCCGTCCAGCATTGGATCGCGCTGGCCACCAGTTCGTTCTCCTGCATCCAGTTGTCTACCACGGCGCCCATCTTGGCCATCTTCAGCAGCGCCTCTTCGGCGATCCCTCTGGTGGGCACATATCGTTTGATGGCATCCAACTTCTCCTTTACCTGCCGGTCACCGCTGCCCATACGCTCCACCATGCCGAACAGCTCAAACAGGTCCAGGGTATCTACGCTGATGCCGGCACGCTCCAGCAGCTTCTCGCTGTAGCGGACGGTGTTGAACGCCGTGGGCCGGGCGCCGATAGCGCCGATGCGGGCCCCTTTCAGCCCCTGAGTGACCATACAGGTGCTCACGAAATCCCGCAGATCCTCGGCGAAGGCGTCCCCTTCCGGATCAACGGTGTGCAGCCTGGTCAGCGAAAAATCGATGCCGTATTGGGTCAGGTTGTTGCAGGCCGACATCTTGCCGCAGAAGGAGTCCCGGCGGTCGGCGATGCTCATCTTGCCGATATCATCGGGAAACGCCTGCACCAGCACCGGCACGTTGAGGTCCGCCCAGCGCAGGGTGTTGGCGATCGGCCGTTCCTCACCGAAATTGGGCAGGGTGACCAGGATGCCGTCGATTTCGTCCCGGTGGGCCTTGAACAGGTCGGCGCACTTGTGGGCGGCGGCGTTGTCTTCCACGCTGCCGAAACGGGTCTCTTCCGGCGTCAGGCAGATCGCCTTGATCCCTTCTCGGGCCAGGACGCGCAGGATAGTCTCTCGGCCGCTCTGGGCCAAATGGTCGGGGAAGAAGCCGCGGTTGCCCACGATGACCCCCAGGGTGGGCTGTTTATCCAACTTGCTCATATCTACACTCCTGTAATTGGTCTTAATGCCCCCGGCGGACGCGCTCTTGCTGGACCATCTCGCAAGAAGCTGTCTCCCGGACGGCGACAATTGCCAAATAGCTGTTTTGCAGCCGTCACTTCCCAGTCACCTTTTACGGCGCTGGGGAAGCCCGGCGGCTGCTCTCTCTTACCACTAACTTGGGCATCAGAGAAAATGACGCGGCGGCGGCGCCTTCGGCTTCCGCCTCCTCCCTGATCAGCTGATCGACCAGCTCCGCCGCCCGGCAACCCACGTCGAACAGCGGCTGGCTGACGGTGCTCAGCGGCGGGCAGAAGTAGCCCGCTTCGGAAATGTCATCGAAGCCGACGACGGCCAGATCTTCCGGCACCCGCAGCCCTCGCTGCCGCATCGCCTTCAACACCCCCAGGGCCATCTGATCGTTGCCCACGAAGAGGGCGTCCATATCTGCATGCCGCCCCAGCAGCGCTTCTACCGCCCGTTGGCCGCTGGCCGCAGACCAGTCGCCGTGGGTGAAGTCGTCTTCATGCCAATCACGTCCAGCTTCGCTCAAGGCGTCTTGCCAGCCCGCCAGCCGCTCCCTTGCTTCCCACCAATCCATCGGCCCGGTGACATGGCAGATATGCCGGTATCCCTGCTCAATCAGATGCGCGGTCGCCTGCCGGCCCCCTTCGCGATTGTGGACCCCTACGGTGGCCAGCCGCGGCTCAGAATGCATACTGATGAACACGATGGGCAGGTTCAGCCCGGCAACCGCTTTTCTGATCCCGGCTCGATTGTCGCCAATCTCCGGGACCGCCCAAATGACCCCGTCGACCTGCCGGGAAAGGAAGCCGCTCAATATCCCTTCAACGTCGTTGGTCAGTGGGTCGCGCAGCAGGGTCAGCAGCGGGGTGTAGCCCAACTGGGACGCCTTGCGCTCCACACCGGAAATGACCCGCGACGGCCCGAAATATTCCAGTCCGTAGCCTACCACCGCAATTGTGGCGCTGGTGCCCTGGATCAAGCTGCGAGCCACCTGGCTGGGCCGGTAGCCAAGCCTGTCGATCACCGCTACCACCAGCTTGCGGGTATCCGGGGCGACATCGCGGCGGTTGTTCAGCACCCGGGAAACGGTCTGGGTGGAGACGCCGGCGGCTTTGGCTACCTCTTTGATTGTGGTCCTTTTCTTAGCGGTCATCGTTCACCTGTGGGAGACGTGCGCTCTTAACACCCGCCCTGTTAACGTTCCCGTTAACGATAACAGAATGATATGCCATCCGGCGATGATCATCAAGCGGCGGCGGCAGCTGTTCAGGGCGCCCTGCCGCTGCGCGGTAAAGTGGGGCGAAACCGGCCGCCGCAGCCGGCCAGCCAGCCCGCTAATTTCGGCCGTTGATCCCGTCCAGGAAAGAGACCACGTGCCCGCCAAGCGTCGAGAGCAGGTAGCCCCCTTCCTGCACCACCACCGTGGGCAGCCCCAGGGACCGGATTTCGGCGCCGATCTGGCGGAACCCGTCGCTGTCGATCTTGAAGCCGCCCACCGGGTCGCAATCGCCGATATCGGCCCCGAAGGAAATGATTACGCTGGTGGGCACAAACAGCTTGATCCGGGCCAGCGCCTGTTTCAACGCCTCCAGGTAGGCGGCGTTGCCGGTGCCCATGGGCAGGGGGAAGTTGAAATTGTAATGCTCGCCGGCCCCTCGTCCGAACTCGTCGGCGTATCCCCAGAAATAGGGGTACTCCTCCAGCGGATCGGCGTGGATAGAGCAGAATAGGACATCGGAGCGGTTGTAGAAGATCGCCTGGGTGCCGTTGCCGTGGTGGAAATCGACGTCGAGGATGGCCACCCGGTGGCCCTGGTCTACCAGCGCGTTGGCGGCGATGGCGGCGTTGTTCAAATAGCAGAAGCCGCCCATCATATCTGCGGCGGCGTGGTGTCCCGGCGGGCGGCAGAGGGCGTATGCCACCTGATCGTTGGAATTGACGATATGGTCCGCTGCGCTGACGGCGGTCTGCGCGCTCCAGTAGGCCGCTTCCCAGCTGTCCTTAAAGACAGGGCAGCCGATATCGAAGCTGTAATATCCCAGCAGCCCCACCGGTGTATTAGGCTTGTGGCCGCCGCCGCGCTGGCCCACCCGAAATGTGGTCGGAATCAAGACCCCATCGGGATTGTCCTGGTGAACATCGTGGTACGCCGTCTGCAGCAGGGAGATCATCCGGTGGTCGTGGACCGCGCCAATCGGCTCTACCCCGAAATCGGCCGGCGGCCTGATTGGGCCATAATGGGCCGCTTCAACTGCTTGCCGGATGACCAGGCCCCGCTGGGCTATTTCGCTGTAATAGAGGTTCTTTTCGGGGTTTTCGGGGCGGTGCAGCCCTGCAGGATCGTGACGGATATGTTCAGGATAGTAGAATGTGTCCATATGTTAGTTGCCACCTACTTGATGCTGCCGATCTTTCCAGTAGTTTACTGCCGAAAATTGCCCCTGCCAAGCAGCTCTCGGCGGTTAGAATCACCGCTTTGACCCGCCGTTCCAGTCAACCGAGGGCAATTCCGGGTAGAGACGTTTGTTTTTACGTTATGTTCACAAGACATTCACGCCCCATCAACGACCTCCCCGGCGATTGCCATTATCATAGGTGGTGACCAATGGAGGTAGTATCACCATGAAAATACGTGCAAGAATCACCGCCGCGGCGGCATCGTTGATGTTGTTGGCCCTGCTAGCCGTTCCCGTGCTGCTGGCAGAACCTGGCGATCCAGAAAAAAGCCCGGATGCCGGCGGCGCCGCGCAGCCAATTGATTGGGCCAATGTCACCATGGGCCAGTTCAGCGGCAGCTTGGCCCCGGAGGCGGGAATGGCGGTCGTGGATGGCGGCGCCAGCGGTGGGATAGAGGCCGCGGAGCCGGCAACCCCATTGGTCCATCTGGTCCGTCCCGGAGAGTCGCTGTTCGGCATCGCCCAGAACTACGGGATGTCTATCAATCAAATCGTCACCCTGAACAATATCGGCAACCCGGGCTTGATCTACGTGGGCCAGAGCATCATGATCGGCGGCGGGGCCGGCCCGGTCCAGCTGCCCGCTCCGGCTCCCACCCAGCCAGCCTATACCGTGCAGCCAGGCGATACCCTGGCCCGGATCGCCGCTCACTTCGGCACCACCGTCTCCCAGCTGGCGGCAGCCAACAACCTCAGCAATCCCAACATCATCCATGTGGGCCAGCAGATTATCTATGGCTCCGGCGCCCCTGTGTCTCAACAGGAGGCCCCGGCACCGGCGCCCACCGCGCCAACCCCGCCGGCTGCCGCTGAGATTTATACCGTCCGCATCGGCGATTCTCTCTCCGGCATCGCCGCCCGCTTCGGCATTCCCCTGGGCACCCTGGCCGCCTACAACAATATCGTCAATCCCAGCATGATCTACATCGGCCAGCCGCTTTCCATCCCGGGAAACAGCTCCCGGCCGGCCGCCGAGGATAACAGCGAGCCTGTTGGCGACAGCTGGCTCATCTGGCCGGTGGAGAGCCGCGACATCGTGCAATATTATCAATACGGTCACGGCGGCATTGACATTCTCCTGCCCGTCGGCTCCAAAGTGGTGGCCAGCAGCGACGGCAAGGTAGAGTTCGCCGGCTGGAACAATTACGGCTACGGCAATCTGGTGGTGGTGCAGTCAGCCGACGGCCTGCGCACCGTCTACGCCCACAACGACACGCTTCTGGTGGAGACCGGCCAACAGGTCAAGCAGGGGGAGGCGCTCACCTTGTCTGGCAACACTGGCAATTCCACCATGCCCCATCTGCATTTGGAAATCATCATCGATTTGGCTGGGGTAAATCCCTGCTCCTATCTTCCTGGAGGCTGCTAGGGGTTAGCGGCAGGTTACCTGCCGAACTGAGGTCTGAATCCGGCCGAGGCCAGCTGGCGCATCTCATCCAGCCCGACATCGTATATCCAGATCTGGGGCCGGGCATCGGA
>JAHEEY010000301.1 GCA_024640485.1 Chloroflexota bacterium
ATACGAAATCAGTTAAAGCTTACAGCTCTTCAGCCGAGTGGATAATCTTACCAACCAGCCCGTACTCGAGGGCTTCATTTGCAGACATCCAGAAGTTTCGGTCGGTATCTTTTTCCACTTTCTCCAGCGATTGGCCAGTCTGCTCTGAGAAGATGACGTTCAATCGCTTGCGCATCTTGATGATCTCTTCAGCCTCAATGGCGATGTCAGAAGCTTGGCCCACAGCGCCGCCCATGGGTTGGTGCAGCAGAAAACGCGTGTTCGGAAGGCTGTACCGGTTCTCGGTATCGGCAGCAGCATAAATCAGCGCGCCGGCGCTGGCTACCCATCCAGTCCCAATCACTTTCACTTTCGGCTTCACAAACCGGATCATGTCATAGATAGTATCCCCAGATTCCACATGGCCTCCTGGGGAATTGACAAAGATCTTGATGTCTTCATCTGAGTCGGCCGACAGAATGAGTAGTTTCTGTGTGACTGACTGAGCCAGTTTCATGTTAATCTCGCCAAAGATGGTGATGGTCCGAGTCTCCAGCAGCTTGTCCAGCATTGGCGACTCTGATTTGGCATCTTGCTTCTCTTCGGCCTCATTTCCGATGTACATATATTTCTCCTTGCTTCTGCTCAATCGTTGAGCATGCAGTTTACCTGCCCAGGGTTAGATAAGCGTTAACAAATTAACGATTCAGGTGAGAAAAGGCCTTGAGTCCAGGATAAATGGCATTGTCACCCAGATCGTCCTCGATACGGAGAAGCTGATTGTACTTGGCCACGCGATCACTGCGGGCGGGCGCGCCAGTCTTGATCTGTCCGGCCGACAAGCCAACCACCAGATCGGCAATGGTGTGGTCTTCCGTTTCGCCGCTGCGGTGAGACACGACGGCTGTCCAACCCTGCCGTTGAACCATGTTTACGGCGGCGATGGACTCGGTCAGGGTGCCGATTTGATTTACTTTACAGAGCAAGCTGTTGGCTGCTTTAGTCTCAAAAGCCTTGGCAATGCGCTTCACGTTGGTGACCAACAGGTCATCTCCCACGATCTGCACCTTGTCGCCCAGTTTGGCAGTCATCAACGCCCACGCTTCCCAATCATCCTCGGCCAAACCGTCTTCAATGGAAATAATCGGGTATTTGCTGACCAAATCAGCGTAAAAATCAACCATTTCCGCGCCGTTCAGCTTCTTCCCTTCTACCTTGAGGTTGTACAGGCCATCTTCGTAGAACTCCGATGCGGCAGGATCCAGCGCGAACATAATATCTATGCCTGGCTTGTAACCCGCTTTCTCAATCGCTTCCATCATCAAATCCAACGGCTCGCTGTTGGCAGTAAGTTTCGGCGCGAACCCGCCCTCGTCGCCAACGGTGGTGCGGTACCCTTTTGCCGACAGGACCTTCTTCAATGATTGATAGATCTCAGCGCACCAGCGAACAGCCTCGCTGAAAGTCGGCGCGTTGACCGGCATGACCATGAATTCCTGCAAATCGGTGGAGCCGGCGGCATGCTTTCCACCATTCATGATATTCATCATCGGCACTGGCAGCGTTCGGCCGGAGACCCCACCCAAGTAGCGGTAAAGAGGCAGGTCAAGGCTGGCGGCAGCGGCGTGAGCTGTGGCCAGAGAAACGCCCAAAATGGCATTTGCTCCCAGATTGCTCTTGTTCTCAGTGCCGTCTAGCTCCAACATCGCTTCGTCAATGCCGACCTGATCGGTGGCATCCCAACCAACGATTTCTTCAGCGATGGTCACATTGACCGCTTCGACTGCCTTGAGGACGCCTTTGCCGCCGTAGCGGCTCTTGTCACCATCTCGCTTCTCCCACGCTTCATGAATTCCGGTTGAAGCGCCAGACGGCACGATGGCCCGGCCGCCAGCACCATCAAACAGTCTTACCTCAACCTCAACGGTCGGGTTTCCGCGAGAATCAAGCACCTCTCGTCCGTGAATAGATTCAATATAGCTCATTTCATCTCCTTTAGTTTACTGCTTTCCTGGTAGTACGTTCTAATGAAAGCAGTGCTAATTCATATGCCTGCAAGCAGAAAATATAGAAGCTCTGTGCTTCCGACAAATCGTAGATTACGATCACACTATTCTATCATAGCCTGTGTCCGCAGGCTCATGCGTATCGGTACTGATTTCCTCTTGCCCTCCGGACAAAGGGTAGTTATAACTTCTAACTATGGCAAACGAAACTACCCCCATCGAGATGGATCAGGCGTATCAATTATGGCAGCAGTTGACGGAGAAGCTGTCCGATGTCTTTGATGCCCATGGTGCCTATGCGATCATCGCCCATCAGATCGCAGTGACCACCGGCACTAAGGTGGTGGTAGGGGTCGCCAGCATCCTCAACAGATATTATGATGTCTGGATCTGCGACAGCGCCGGGGAAATTGAGCAGACGCGATGGGATAACGCCAAAGCGTCCTTCCACACATTGATTCAAACGGGCAACGTTAACTTTCAGCAAAAGTACGACGCGCCGCCCGCCGAGGTCATCAACAGTGAGCTGTGGAGAATCGCCAAGGACACCATTCTCACCGTCCCCCTTCCCTGGCCCGGGAAGTACGAGCCTATTTCGCCCCCGGGAATCCTATGTCTGATAGATCCTGGCGAGTCGTGCCGGCTTGACCAGACAAACTTGGGGCCATTGGCTGCCAATCTGACCGTCTTCATCGAAAGGGCCAATCTCCGCAGCCAAGTGTACGGTCAAGATATCCGCTTTTCGGTTATCTCTGACATCAGCTATTCCCTGACTTCGACTCTGAGCCTGGAAAATATCTTTCAACAGCTGATGGACCCGATTCGGCGCACCTTAAATGTGGAATCGATTTCCGTAGGGTTGATTGAATCGGACAGCGGTGAGATTGAGTTCATCGATGTGATGCTTGGCCCGCTGTTTCAAGGCGTCCTACCCGTTCGGCTCCAGCAAGGTCAGGGGATTGCCGGCTGGGTAGCGCAGCACAGAGAATCCGTGATCATCAATGATGTCTATGCCGACAGCCGATTCCACGCTTACTTCGACCAGCAAACAGGCTTCCTCACCAAGTCGATGATCTGTATCCCCTTGCAGGTAGAGGAACGGGTGATTGGTGTGCTGCAGGCAATCAATAAACGGGACAGCCATTTCAATGACAGCGATCTGCTGATGCTGAAGGCAATCGGCGGCCCACTGGCCGCTGCGATTGAGAACGCCCAGCTGCATGACGTGGTACTCTCTGAGAAACGGCGCATAGAGACGATTTTTTCCAACATGTCAGAAGGGCTGCTGACCATTAACGGTAACGGGCTGGTTACTAATGTGAACGATGCATTGCTCACTTTGCTGCAGAAGCCGGCTGATCAGATTGTTGGGCAAAATGTGGATAGTTGCATCCGCCTTAAGAAAGGCAGCCTGAGCGAGTTGGAGAGTGCCATCCTTGACGGAGAAGATGAGAACCCCCAGTTGGCCGCTGACCTGGTCCAAAACGAAGGGCATTCTATTCCGCTGCTGATCAGCAGCGCGCCCATTAAGGGAGAAACCGGTGAAACCGATGAGATCATCTTTGTATTCAGCGATCTCAGGCAGATCCGGGAAGTGGAGCGAATGCGCGATGACTTCTTCCACGGCATCATCCATGAGCTTCGTACCCCTCTGGCGACTATCTTGATGTATGCCCGGCTGCTGCGAGAAGGAAAGGCCAAAGAGAAAGAAAAAGCCAATCGTTTTCTGGGTGTAATTGAGCGGGAAAGCGATCGCCTGCAGAAGATGGTACGGCAGATGCTGCAGCTGGCTAAGATGGAGGCCAGCGAGTTTCATCGCAGCGCCCAACCCATTCACCTCAACGGCATATTTGATTATATGCTGCCGCCGCTTGCCGATCGGGCCACAGAAAAAGGATTGACCTTCCGCCAGAACATCAGCGCAGATCTGCCGCCGGTGATGGGCAGTCAGGAAATTATCGATCTGATTATTCGCAACCTGATAGAAAACGCCATTAAGTTCACCCCTTCCGGCACCGTACAGGTGAAGGCATGGTTAGACGGCGACATGATCTGCCTGGTGGTTAAAGATGAAGGGATCGGCATCCCCCCTGAGTCGATGCCGAATCTCTTCGGCCGCTTCTTCCGCTCGCAAACCGCGGTTGAACGAGGCATTGCCGGAACCGGCCTGGGCCTCTACATGACTCGCGAGAGCGTGAGGAAATTCGGCGGCACCATCCAAGTTTCCAGCGTGGCTGGGAAAGGGAGCGAATTCACCGTCCGTCTGCCGGCAGTCAAGGAGTAATTCTGACTGGAGCCGGAATCGCTGACAAGCCTGCCTGAAGGGTCCGCTGGCCGACCATTTCCACCCGCTGCCCTCTTTTTCACCACAGTCACAGGTAAATGAAGGTTTTCTGGTGACTGTTTCTTTTTTGTGCCAACCGTATTAAAATCGCCCCATGCGAAATAAGAGACACATCTATTTGGATCATGGCGCTTCCACGCCGGTACACCCTCGAGTGCTTGAGGCGATGCTGCCCTATTGGACAGAAGCGTACGGCAATCCTTCTTCGTCCCATCAATTCGGCCGCACCGCTGAAAACGGGATTGAAAATGCCCGGCATGAAATAGCTGAGCGGATGTCTGCCAAGGCTAACGAGATCATCTTCACCGGCTGCGGATCGGAGAGTGACAATCTGGCGCTGCGCGGGGTCATGTGGGCAGCGCGGCTTCGCGCTGGCGCCGCCCAAAACCACCTGATCGTCAGTGAGATCGAACACAGCGCGGTACTCAAGACCGCCGTGCAGATGCGCGATCAGCTCGGGTTCGATGTCACCATACTGCCGGTCGATAGCTTCGGCCAGATTCGCCTCGCCGAACTTGAAGCGGCCATCCGTCCAGAGACGGTCTTGATCAGCATCATGGCTGCCAACAACGAAATTGGCACCCTGCAGCCGATCATGGAGATCGGCGAAATCGCCCGAAAGCACCAGGTACTTTTTCATACCGATGCCATACAATCAGCAGCGGTGATGCGCTGGAACACCTCGGAAATGCCCATCGACCTGATCAGTTTCGCCCCTCACAAGTTCTACGGCCCTAAGGGCGTGGGCATCTTATATGCCCGCGATGGTATTGAGCTGCTGTCCAATCTGACCGGCGGCGGACAAGAAAACGGCCGGCGGGCAGGGACCTCCAATGTCGCCTTTGCCGTGGGCGCCAGCACAGCATTCAGCCTGGCAATGGACGAACTAGAAGATCGAAACGCCCATTACCGACAGCTGCGGGATCAGCTTATTGGCGGGATGCTGGCGGCCATGCCCCATGATTGTGTCCTCACCGGTCATCCCACGGAGCGGCTGCCCCACAATGCCAGTTTCGCTTTCCGCAACGTCAACGGCAATGATCTGTTGATGCATTTGGATTTGGCCGGGGTCGCTGCCAGCAGCGGCTCTGCCTGTAAAGTCGGAGATCCGAAACCCTCGGCAACATTAGCGTCTCTTGGATTGGGCGATGCATGGACCAGAGGCGGGCTGCGCTTGACCGTTGGCCAGCAGAACCAGACCGATGAGATCGAGTACACCATAGAGATCATGCCGAAAATTATCGCCAAGCTGCAGCAGCTTCAAGCCGCCGGGAACTGATCGACGGCAGCCTGTAGAGACTCACTTACCTGTAACCTTTTATGACTGATTTGGACACCATCCCTACAAAGAACAGCCGGGTTGTGGTGGCGATGAGCGGCGGTGTGGACAGCTCAGTCGCCGCCGCTTTGCTGGTAGAACAAGGGTATGATGTCATCGGCATGATGATGCGCTTGTGGAGCGAACCCAGTAAGGGAATTGGGCCCGTCGCCAACCGCTGCTGCACGCCTGACCAGATGGCTGACGCCCGCCGTATCGCAGACCAGCTTCAGATCCCATTTTATGTCCTCGACATGCAGGAGAAGTTCCGGCAGACGATTGTGCAGTTCTTCATCGATGAGCATGCCCTGGGACGCACCCCGAACCCATGTATTGAATGCAATCGAGAGATTCGGTTTACCCAGCTGCTGAACCATGCCCTGGCGCTGGATGCAGCGTACCTGGCGAC
>JAHEEY010000302.1 GCA_024640485.1 Chloroflexota bacterium
GCGATTGAGAAATGGAGAGACGGTTGACCCGCTGCTGCCGGCAGCTGTTCTCTCTTACATAAAGGAAAAGGGGCTCTATCGCCAGCGGCGCGCTGGCCAATCTGGGAATCTACTCCTCTGATTCAGGCTCCTGTTCCGGCACATTTTTGGGCACGTAACGCCGCATTTCTTTCAAAGAGACCTTGATCAACTTGCGGCACTTCGGGCATTCCAGCCCGTGGTACTTGTGGTTATTCTCTTCAGCGTCAGCAACGGCCTGAACAACATAGTCGCGGCCCAGGTTGAACGAGTGACGGCAGAACGAACAGTGAATATGCATCTAAAACTCTCCTACGAGTGAGAAATATTTGGGTTGACGAAATTCGGGCCGGACTCAGGTGGTTTCAGCCTTGGGAGCTGCCGGAAGTTGTGCGGCTGGCCGCAGACGATGAACGGTCCCGCGGTTTAATCATCGCCCGATTTGGCGGACAGCTCGATCGCCTGCTGTATCCAGCCGGCGATCTTCCCGACCTGCCACGCCTTCAGGCCCAAGACGGTCGCTATCTGCTCCGTGGTCATCTGGGTGAAATCTGAGTAAGTCTCAACACCGGCGTCAGCCAGCCGTTTGGAGAAGACCGGGCCGATACCGTTGATCTTCTGCAGCAAGCTGCGGCCGGCAGCCTTGGCTGGTGTGCTCTGGGCTGCTGCTGGTGGGGCCGTTTCCGCTGCCGGCTTAGCTGCCGGCGCGGGCACCGCTGCCGTTGATTCTACCACCACCTCTGCTGTCGCTGGGCCGGTTGACCCGGGGTCCCCCGACCCTGCCGGGGCCTGTGACGCACCGTCAGCGGCTGCTATGACCGGAGCAGATGGGCTGGAGGCGGGAACTTCTTCCACCACCATTGGGGGCAGACTCGGCGGCAGCGACGGCTGCGGCATCGCCGCTGCCGCCGAAGCGATCTTCTGCAGGTATCTCAATTCGACTTCCGCCGCCGCCAGTTTTTCCGAACTCTTGCGGTGGCTCTCCTGCAGCTCGCCGTGGGCATCACTCAACCTGTCGAAATTCTCCCGCATCACTTGACTGCGGGTCTCCGCGGTTGCGGTGCGGATCTGCAGCGCCTGATTCTCTGAACGTAACTGGTCCAGCTGATTGGCGACGCGGGCCAAATTACCCTGCATGATGTGAAACTCCGCCCTGGCATTGTCCAGCTGGGTGCGCAGCGCGCCGCTTTGGTCCATGCTGCTGGGGGCAGCGGCCGCCGCCCTGGCTGGTTCATCTGCAGCCGGCTGCCCGCGAGCCGCTATCCTGGCCATCTGTTTCTCAGTCTCACGCAGCGTCTGGCGTGCTTCCTGTGCCTGAGCCGCGGCAGCGTCTACCCGCCTGCCGAAGTAGCGGGCGTCAAACAGCAGGGTCAGCAGCCCTCCGATGAGCATGCCGATGAGAAGCAGGAAGAACAGCAGCGTAAACTCCATTACGGACTCCTTGATGCCAGATGTGCGCTAGCGCGGTCAAACCGATGGAACAGCAATCCTACTGGGCCCGGGCGTCATCCATGATGGACTCGGCACGGCTGAGGTTGATATTCAGAATGCTGGCCAATTCAGACGTTTCCAGCGCTCTCAGCTGACCCAGGCTCAGGACGCCCGCTTTGTTGAGCCGCCCTTCATACACTGGGCCAATGCCGTTCACTTCCTGCAGGCTGGGTTCTTCGACAGCCGGCTCGTCCACCAGCTTCACCGGTTCCGGGTGGAACAGCTCACTCTTGATCGGCAGTCGATCCTGGAGCCTTGCCAAACGGTCCAGCAGCGCCAGCGCCCCATCCTCGGCTGAGGTAGACTTCTGCCAATACCAGATAATCGCCCCTACCATCACGCCGAACAACAGACCAATCAGGAAATTTGAACTATGTTTTTCTTTCATTGATCCTCCATCCCTTAGAGCCAGCCACGCTGTCGCAACTGACACGCTCAAAAGACATTGTCTCGAACTTCAATATGCCCTAGCGGCAGATCAGCATTGGATGCTGAAACGCTTGCAGCAGCTGGTCCACGGTGCTGCCCATCATCAGATGAAGCATGGGCCGGAATCCGAACCCACCCATGATGATAATGTTGCTCTGATGTTCCTCTGCGGTGCGCAAGATTGCTTCAGCAATTGGCTTTTCTCTGACCACGAAGGTGGCATCCTGAATATCATATTTTTCGATATACGCTCTGGCCTGATCCGAGGCGGATACAGTAGTGTACTCCGTTTCCACCGTTACGACAGTTAAAGCGACCGGCCAGCGTGACGCCAGATAGGTGGCCACGAACAGCGCCTCATCCGCTTTGGCGCTGCCGTCATATGCCAGCAATATCCGGCTCATATCCAATTTGGCCCCTTCCGGCACAGCCAGCACCGGCCGGGGGCATTTCTGCACCAACCGGCTGAAGCCGTGGCTCAGTCGTGAAAGCCGCTCCGGGCCCGGTCGATGAGACAGCGTGGTCACCACGAGATCCGCGAAAGCGGCCCGCTTGACGATGATGTCAGCGACCTTACCCGCTTCCACGGCAAACTCGGCCTCCAGGCCCGCTTCCCGGCAGCGCTGCTCGAAACCCTCTCTTACTAGCTTGACTTCAGGGCTGTCCAGCAGATATTCGTATGGGACCACATGGAGCCCCAGCAGATGGTCATCCTCAAGTTTGGCCATCTTGATGACTTCATCCAGCGTCTCCCAATCCGCGTCTGACCCGGAAATCGCCACCAAGTAGTCGGCGAACAACCGATCTTTTCGGCCATAGGCAACCCGCTTTTCACGCCAGCTCCCCGGTTCGGGGCCATCGTACAGCTCATCGGGCACCAGCGCGTCCAGTAGGCGCTCGCCGACACGGGCGAAAATGGGCCGCTGCTGTTCGCTCTCTGACTCGGCGAACTCAGTCACCGCTGTTTCCGAGCCGATCTTCCAACCCAGCGCTTCCTCCAGATCTGCCCGCCGCTCTGAGAACAGCAGGTAGAGATCGGTTTCCGTGCGCTGGGGAAAGTTGCGCAGCAGCCCTTGCTCTCGGATCAGCTCGACCACCGGCAGGTATACTTGGTCATACCAGTCTGCCACCACTTCTCTCATGCCAACCGGCTGATCCCGCGCCTGATCCAGGATTTGGCGCCGGGTTTCTATCTGCCGGCGCAGAACGTCATATTGGTTGCAGAATGTCAGCAGCAGGTTTGCCTGGGGCCTGACCTTGTCCAGGTCGGTCTCTTCCAGAAACTCCACGTATCGAGCCTTACAGATAATCTCGTCAGGATCGTCGTCCACTGACAGTTCGACCCGGGTTTTGACCTCGGTGACGTAGGCGGAAATGGTGCTGACCCCCAGCTGCCGGGCCACAGAAACCCGATGGTTTCCATCTTTTACAAAATATGAATCGCCAACCTGATAGACCTCGATTGGCCTCATGCCGTGCATGTTTGAAATCGCCGTCCGCACACTGGCCCAACGCTCTTCGTCGCTGTCCCGCTTCGGCAGGAACCCTTTAGTGAAATCTTTATACCGGCCAACGCTGCCGACGATGGCATCCAGGGGGATTTCCCGCAGCCCACGGTCGATCTCGCCCATCGCCTGGAGCTGCTCCTGCACCTCATTATAGGAGAGCAGCTCGGCCGACCGCCCGGTCAACTTGGCCATCAATTGGCGCAAAGCAGCTTGTTTCCGCGCCCGGTCAAAATCCCTTACCGCCGCGTAATAGTTTAAGCTATTTTGTTTGCGTGACATTCAACTCTCCAAAAGCAGATGAGTATCGTTATAGATCCACCCCTAATTATACACAACCCTGTTGACCTGGACGTACCCTTATGCTAAACTCGCCAACATCATGAGAAATCTATCATCCTCAACCCCTACCCAGCTGTGTGCGACGACGCATCACCGCCCCCATCATCATAGCCAATTACGGCTGGAATACACTCTGGGTTGAGGCGGCAGCAACACGCTCCGAATTCGTCACTAACTGCACCCTCCTCGATACCGGGGAGGGTGTTTTTTTTGCTTGAGCGACAAGCATTTTGGAGAGAAATATGACACGCACTGACATACGCCTGGCACTGCCCAGCAAAGGGATTTTGCAGCAGGGCGCCATCGAACTTCTGGAAGCATGCGGGATGAAAATTCACCGTTCCAATCCGCGTCAATACGAGGCCCGCATCCCCGCCTTGGGCGGCATCACCGTGATGTTCCAACGCCCCAGCGACATCGTGGTCAGCGTCCGCCAGGGCAGTATCGATTTCGGCATCACCGGCCTCGACATGCTCAAGGAACAGGAAAGTGACAACGGCAATGCCCAGGCGACCTTGATGCTGCACGACGAACTGGGCTTCGGGCCCTGCTCCCTGAATCTGGCGGTTCCGGAAGCGTCCCACGTCAGCAGCGTGCCGGAAATGGGCCGATGGGCGGCGGAGCTTGCCTCTGAAGGCCTTGTGCTGCGAATCGCCACCAAATTCCCGAATCTGACTTCCCAGTTTCTAGACCAGCAGGGAGTCACACCCTACAAATTGATCAAGGTGGAAGGGACTCTGGAGATCGCCCCGGCCATCGGTTATGCCGATATGATCTCCGATCTGGTTTCCTCCGGCATTACTTTGCGGGACAACCACCTCACGCCGCTGAAAGATGGCCTGATCTTGCGCTCGCAAGCGTGCCTGATCGCCAATCGAGAAGCGGTGACCAGCCGGCCGGAAGTATTGGCGATTGCCCGGCAGCTGCTGGAGTTTATTGAAGCCAACTTCCGCGCCGAAGGCTCCTATCTGGTGATCGCCAACGTCCGCGGCAATTCTCCCGAAGAGATCACCGCCAAGATGGCCCCGCTGCCCCATATCGGCGGCCTGCAGGGCCCCACCATCTCCCCGGTCTATCCCCATGGCCAGACCAACGGCGGATGGTTCGCGGTCAATATCGTCAGCCGCAAAGCGGATCTCTTCCAGTCCATCGCCGAGCTGCGCTCCATCGGCGGCAGCGGCGTCATCGTCGCGCCCTTGACCTACATCTTCGAGGAAGAACCGGCCCGCTACCAGACCTTGCTGGCAGCCATCGGCCGTCTGGATTAACTCACACACCTTGTCCGAGGATTCAATGATCAAGATTTACCAGGCTGAAGAAGCCAAAAAGACGATATTGAAACGGGATGCCGCCCTGGATCCTGTGGTTCCTGAATCGCTGCGCCAGGGGCTGATTAGGGTTTTCGGTGAAGCGCTTTCCCCCGCCGCCGCGGTGGAGAGGATCGTCGGCGATGTCCGCCGGCGTGGAGACGCCGCCCTGCATGATTGGACCGAGAAGATTGACGGCATTTCCCTGTCGCGGTTCGCGGTCAGCCAGGATGAGATGGACGCCGCTCTGGCCCGCATTCCCGCCGACCTGGCCGATGCCTTGCGGCTGGCTGCCGACCGCATCCGCCAGTTTCACAGCCACCAGCCGCTGCCCTCCTGGACTACTCAAAGCATGGGCGGCACCCTGGGACAGCGGGTCACCCCGTTAAGCCGGGTGGGCGCCTACGTCCCCGGCGGCACCGCGCCGCTGCCCTCTTCCCTGCTGATGTCAGTCATTCCGGCACAGGTCGCCGGCGTCCCCGATATTGTCGTGGCTACCCCGCCCGGCAGAGACGGTGGTAAGATCCCGGATGTCATCCTGGCGGCTGCCAGGATAGCCGGCATCGACACCGTCTACACCCTGGGCGGCGCTCAAGCGGTGGCTGCCCTGGCTTTCGGCACCGAGAGCATCAAGCGAGTAGACAAGGTGGTTGGCGCCGGAAACATCTTCGTCACCCTGGCAAAACGGCAGGTCTACGGCATTGTGGGCATCGACGGGCTGTACGGCCCCACGGAAACGGTGGTGGTGGCCGACGACTCCGCCGACCCCGCCTGGGTAGCCGCCGATCTACTGGCCCAGGCGGAACATGATGTTTTGGCCTCACCAATCATGTTCACACCCTCGCTCAAGATGGCTGAAGCGGTGCAGGTGGAGGTTGCCCGGCAGATGGAAGAATTGAGCCGTGCTGAGATTATCGCCGTTTCCCTGGCCGGCCAGGGCGGGATCGTG
>JAHEEY010000303.1 GCA_024640485.1 Chloroflexota bacterium
CCCCGGGGGAATCGGGCAGGCCTAAGGTGGCCACGCCTGAGCCGGCCTGTACCAGCAGCATGTCGGCGTGCCCATGGTAGTTGCCCTGGAACTTGATGATCTTGTTCCGTCCTGTGAACGCCCGTGCCAGTCGCAGGGCGCTCATGGTCGCTTCCGTGCCGGAATTTACAAACCGGACCATCTCGATGTTGGGCATGAGTTCAGTGACCAGCTGAGCCAGCTCGACTTCCAAATGGCTGGGGGCGCCGTAGCTGGTCCCATTCGCAACCGCTTTTTGCAGCGCCTCAACCACTTCAGGGTGGGCGTGGCCCAGGACCAACGGGCCCCAGGAAAGCACATAATCGATGTAGCGATTGCCGTCGGCGTCCCACATGTAGGCGCCTTCACCCCGATCGATGAACAGCGGCTGCCCGCCAACTGCCCGGAACGCTCGTACCGGCGAGTTTACGCCACCAGGCAGGAGTTCATTTGCCCTGCGGAATAAATCAATCGATTTTTGTATGTCTAGCATGAAAATCTCCAAAAAAGCTTCGCGAATCGAAGATGACTGATCTTCAATCGCAGTCAAATCAGGCAGACAGCCACTTAGCTGCCCGCTGCTGCACCAGCTCTGCCAATGTTTCAATGAAGAGTGGATCGTTGTTGAGCGCATTCGGCCTTACCAGCCGGACGCCGTGTTCCCTGGCTACTGCTTGCGCCTCGATATCGATATCAAATAGGATTTCAACATGATCTGAGACAAAGCCTACAGGAATGGAAATGAGATTCTTCTTCCCTTGGGCAGCCAGTTCAGGGATGTATTCCTCCAGCTGGGGCCCCAACCACGGCTCTGGGCTGCGTCCTGCAGACTGATAACTCCAAGACCATTGAGCGTCCGAGAGGCCTGCGGCGGCAGCCACTAATTCTGCCGTCTCCCGCAGCTGAGCGTCGTAGGGATCTCCCATTTTCATGATTCGCACCGGCAAGCTGTGGGCGCTGAAAATCACATGGACCGAGTCTCTTTCGGATTCAGGCCATTCTTCGAGTCCCGCCTGCACCCTGTTGGCGAAGGCCCGGATCAGTTTTGGCGCATCATGGTAGCTGGAGATGTGATCGAATTCGATCTGACCGCGGTACATTTCCAACCCATCGGCGACTTTCGCCTGATATTTGGCCACGCTTAGCTTGCTGTAGTGAGGGGCCAACACCAGGCTGACCGCTTTGGTGATACCATCGTCAATCATTTGCCCCACAACGTCTTCAATCCAGGGCGCCCAGTGGCGCATCCCGAGATATACCTTGAACCGCTCCGGGTCCAGATGGGCGGCAACTGCCTCTGCCTGAGCAGCGCTGAAGGCCAGCAAGGGGGATTTGCCCCCAATCAGACGGTAGTTGTTTGAAATTTCCTCAAGAACGGCAGGCGTGGTCGGCCGTCCAGCCCGGATGTCTGCCAGATACCCGGGCAGTTCTTCCATCGAGTCTGGCCCACCATATGCCATGATCAGCACCCCGATCAAGTTCTTTTTCTCGCTCACATCACACTCCATTCATTATCTATCGAGGGGCACGTGATTCCCCAAGCCGATTTCAATGACCATCCGTTAGCTGGTAACTGCCGTTCTCTCGTGGACGTAGTCAACCAGCCGCTTCACACTGTCAACCGGTGTATTCAGGAAAATGCCGTGTCCCAGGTTGAAGATGTGGCCAACGCCGCCCTTCGCTTTGGCGGCTGCTGCCCGGTCCAGGACATCATCAACGCGGGCTTTCAGTTCGCGCCACGGGGCCAGCAAGGAGACCGGATCCAGGTTCCCCTGAATCGGCCGGTCCAGGCCAACCTGTTCCCAGGCCCAATCCAGAGGCATGTGCCAATCGACACCGACGACATCACCGCCGCAAGCGGCGACCTCGGGCAGATAGCTGCTGGTACCAGTGCTGAAGTTGATTACCGGCACATCAGCCTTTTCCAACTGCTTGAACAGCGCGGTATTGTACGGCTGCACGTAGCGGATGTAATCCTGCATACCCAGGGCCAAGCCCGACCAGGAGTCAAACAGCTGCAGCGCGGAGGCGCCGGCCTTCACCTGCTTGAGCATATAATCTGCCTGGACCGTGACCAGTTTGGTCATCAGCCGCTTCCACGCCGCCGGTTCGGAATACATGAACGCTTTTGTCTTGGTGTACGTCTTGGAGCCGCCCCCTTCAATGGCGTAGCTGGCCAAGGTGAACGGCGCGCCGGCAAAACCAATCAGCGGGATCCCTCGAGGAGTCAGCTCCGCGACCGACAGCTCAATGGCTTTCAACGTCGGCCCCATGCTTTCTTCCGCCGGCGGGGTTGCCAGCATATCAACATCTTTCGCGGAGCTGATAGCGTGGTCAATTCTGGGGCCGACACCCTTTACAAATTCCAGCCCAAATCCCATCCCCATTAATGGCGGCAAGATATCGGAAAAGATAATTGCCGCATCCAGATCGAATGCGTTAATCGGCTGCATGGTCACTTCGCAGGCCAGGTCCGGCGTCTGAATCAGCTCCAGCATGCTGTGTTCGGCACGCAGCGCACGATATTCCGACATATAACGTCCCGCCTGTCGCATCAACCAGATAGGGGTGTGATCAACGGATTCGCCACGGCAGGCCCGCAAGAAATTAGAAGTTTGTTGAAGTGTGTTTGTCATAATGGGTCTCACAATAATAAACGGCCAAAGATACCGGATGCCTTCGCAGTGCTTTGGCCCAGGTTTAGCCTAAAACTTATGCTGCCAGACAGCTTTTCCTACAAAAAATGGCCCCAATTTTTCCAAATGGAGAGAGGTCTGCTTGGTTTTTCGCATCCGCTGCACAATAGACGATAAAGGGTACAACTCAGGGCCGATTAGTGCGATAACAAAATCGTTATCCTCTTTTGCCAGCCCGTGACAGGCCAGTCGAATATCAGTGCCCAGCCCCGCCTTTCCGTAAGCCCGGCCGATACCACCATGCTCCATAAGGATCACCCGCTGTTCCTGAGCCGATAGCTGCTCGAATGAGCCGGATCTACGGAGCGGGTACCAGATCGCCCAGGGCATTGTGCTGTCACAAACCCGCCTGGATGGCCGGGTGATCAATGCGTCTTCCAGGTCAGGCTCATACCCGAGGGCATAGGTCCGTCCCAACATGGTGTATTCAGGTTTCGGTTCCAAATCGGAGAAAGGCGCCTGGTTCAAGAAGCGGCGCATCTCAGTGACAAAATAGTCGGGATCCTCACTGAAGGTCACCAGAGCGACGCCTTGGACATCATTGATGTCCTCATACAGAGTGCCAGTTACACCAGCTTCCTCAAGGGCTGAGATCAGCGGCGCGGTATCCCGGCATTTCCCAAAGGCCAACAGCTGCATAAACAGCCTGCGATCTGCGGAAATTTCCTTACCGCTCCTGTCCCGCCCCTTTTCACTGATGTCCACTTGCTCAATTTCTGACGACATATCTGCTCTGCTTCCTCACTCGTTATATTGACGGCGCTTCACCGCAAGGTGAAACACCGAGAAGATTTATCTCAGCCACGCCGCCGCGTCTTTGGCATGGTAGGTGATGATCAGATCCGCCCCAGCCCGTTTGAAGCTCATCAGCGCTTCCAAGACTGCCTGCCGCTCATCGATCCATCCGTTAGCAGCGGCGGCTTTGATCATCGAATATTCGCCGCTGACGTTGTAGGCTACCATGGGCAGCTCAGGGAAATGATCGGCCACAACCCGGATGACATCCAGGTAGGACAAACCAGGTTTCACCATTAGGAAGTCCGCCCCCTCTTCTACATCCAGAGACGCTTCGCGCAGCGCTTCTCTGACGTTGGCAGGGTCCATCTGATGGGTCTTGCGATCCCCGAACTTCGGCGCCCCATCAGCGGCATCTCGGAACGGTCCGTAGAAGGCTGAGGCATATTTAACAGCGTACGACATCACTGGAATATGGCTGTAGTCGCAGGCATCCAGGCCGCGCCGGATGGCCTGCACCATGCCGTCCATCATGCCGCTGGGGGCCACAATATCGGCGCCGGCCTGGGCATGGGATATGGCCACTTCAGCCAGAATATCTAATGTCTCATCGTTTAGCACATACCCCTCATCGACCGTTGGATGGGGGCGTTCTTCGCCGCCGGAGTTCAGGAGGCCGCAGTGCCCATGATCGGTGTACTCGCACAGACAGACGTCTGTGATCACAATCAGCTCCGGCACAGCTTGCTTGATCGCCCGGATAGCACGCTGCACCACGCCGTCGTCGGCGAAATTCTCCAGCCCAATGGCATCTTTTTCAGCCGGCAGTCCGAAGAGAATGACCGCCGGGATGCCCAGCTGCGCTACTTCTTTTACTTCACCAGCCAGTTGATCCACCGAGAACTGGTAGACGCCTGGCATCGAGCTGATCGGCTGGCGCACATTTTCGCCGTGGGTGACGAACAAGGGATAAATGAAATCGTTGACAGTCAGGCTGGTTTCGCGAACCATCGCCCGAAGGTTCGGAGACGTACGCAGCCGTCGCGGTCGGATACTCAGTTGGTTTGAAACAGACATAGACTCTCTTTTGCGCCAATCAGCATCGCCCGTCAGCCGGCCGATACCAGAGGCTCCTGATAATTAATAGTGCTTATTGCTTGTTGAAAAAGTCTACCAGGGTAGCAACCAGGCCATCGGTGCTGTATTCAGAGGCGACCACATCAGGAACAAGCCCTAATTCCTCAGCCGTGGCCGCGGTCACCGGGCCAATACAGGCAACCCGGAACTCTTGCTTGCCGGCGCCGCCGGCAGCGACCCAATTACGCACCGTAGAGCTGCTGGTGAAGGTGACCATGTCCACCCCTTGGTCCAGCTGGGCACGGCTGTGGGCACCGATTTTGGCCGGCAATGTGTCGTAAATCGGCACGTCATCAACCACGGCACCAAGGGCACGCAGAAGTTCGGGAAGCTCTTTCCGCCCCATCTTCGCTCGGGGCAGCAGAATACGGTTGCCAGACAGCGCTCCCATACCTGCTGCCACCGCCTCACCGACGAATTCCTCCGGGGTGAAATCGGGTTGTACGCCCCGCTCAATCAGGGCACCGGCTGTTGCCGGCCCTACGGTGGCAACTTTGTTCTTGGAGAGATCGATGCCGCTGCGATTCATCAGATCCCAAAACATCTCTGCCCCATTGACGCTGGTAAATATCACCCAATCGTAATATTCGAGAGAGTGAATGGCCTGTTCTATCGCCTCGCTGTCTAGCAGCGGCACGATTTCGATCATCGGAACTTCGATGGGTGTGGCCCCTAAAGCAGCCAATTTGCCGCTGAGCACCCCGGCCTGAGCCTGGGCACGGGTGACCACGATCCGCTTCCCCTGCAACGGTTTTGGACCGCTGTCTTCCGATAGGCTGTCTAGAATAGCGGCAGCCCCTTGACTGATCGCCTCTTGAGCCAGGGACGTGCCCAATTTCCAGGCATCCTCGCCGCTGCCTGACAGACGGAAGATTTCCTTGCCGTCAGGCCAGCCGATCAGCGCCTCCAGCTGAATATGGTTATTGAGGATGGTGGCGTGGGCACCTACCGGTGCGGAGCACCCTCCCCCCAACCCGTTTAGGAAGGCGCGTTCGGCGGTAACCGTCTGGCGAACATCCGGATCGTTGACGGCCTCAAGCAGCGCAAGCGTCTGCTGATCACCAGCCCGGCATTGAACAGCCAGGGCACCTTGTCCCGGCGCCGGCAGCATCAGCTCCAGATCCAGCCATTGGGTCACCATTTCCGTCAGGCCCAGACGTTTCATCCCGGCGGCGGCCAAGATCGCTGCGTCATATTCCCCGGCCTTCACCTTGCGGATGCGGGTATCCACATTGCCGCGAATGGGCCGGACCTGCAGATCCGGGCGTCGGGCCAGCAACTGCGCCTGCCGGCGCACGCTGCTAGTGCCAACAACCGCTCCTTGGGGCAGGCTGTCCAGGGTCCAGCCGTTGCGAGCAACCAGACCGTCACGCACATCGGCCCGGCTGGTTATGGCGCCCAGAGTCAAACCAGGCGCGTCTTCGA
>JAHEEY010000304.1 GCA_024640485.1 Chloroflexota bacterium
TTTGTCCCCGGGCAAGCAGTTGGTTTCCTGCGCCAATGGCTGACGCTGCACACAGTGATTACGTTGGCAGCGGCACTGATGGCGCTGTACCAGCTGTATTTCGAGAGGCTTTCACTCTATGCGATCTGGTTTGCCGTGGCCGCCTTGAACGGGCTGACCGCTGGCAAGTGGGGGGCAGGGGAATCCTATTACGCCACTGCCGTCGCCGCCAGCTGTATTCTGTCGGGCATCGCATTCAGCCGCTGGCTGGGATGGAGCGAGGGTCGTCAGGGCCGGTCGGGCAGTATGCTGCAGCTGGCAGCGCTGACCATCATTCCGATCTTGTTTTTGATTCAGGCCAATAAGGTGTTCCACATGCCCACGCATACGCCGGCGCTTCGAGCGGTGGCAGCGGCATTGGGCAAACCCACCGAGGTGCAGATCGCCCCGCAAACCAGCTGCTCGGCACCGCAGCCGGCGGTAACTATCCCTTACGTAGATTCAGCTGGCGTCTCGCTGCTGGGCCGACCGCCGGATGCAGAGGACACCGCTGCCGGGATTCGCATTGCCGAGATCGTCGGTCAGGGGAACACGTCCGCATTCAGCGAGGATGCCGGATTCAACTTGTATAACGGCCGTGATGTGGTCACCAATCCGCCCTATCTGTTGAACTTGTACGAAAACAATCTGGTCGATCTCACCGAGATGATCGATTGGCTGGACCGGCAGGCATTCGATACGGTGATCCTGCGCTCCCAGTTTTACCCGATGCCGGTGCTCAGTATGATTGGCCAGCGCTATGAAACCAGTGAATTGATTGAGATGAATGGATTCGTGTACTGCATCATGACACCCCGGGCGGATTGATTCTGCTGCGCCAAGGCATCTACCAAGCCTGGGATTATTTCGTTTGGACTGGCAGAAACAGGTTGAACAGCCGCGCAGGTGGCGGCTGATCACACAGCTGCGGATCCTTTTTCCGCGGTGATCATGTATGGAGAGAGTGTGATGGACGATTCATCAGAGGAAATGGGCGACACAACAGAGAGCCGGGCATTCATGTTCTGCCCTAAATGCGGCAAGGCAGTTGATCTACACGACCACGGAGAGTTGGTTCAATGCCGAAGCTGCCAGCATCAGTTTCATTTGGCCGGCCACTTGTGCCCCAGCTGCAACACATACTACGCGCCGTTTACGGCTGTTTGCACCGCCTGCGGCGAGGCGACGGCGCGCCTGTGCAGCAACTGCAACCATACCAATTGGTCGGGGGATGAATATTGCCAGCAGTGCGGCGTCAACCTGGATTTGTTGGCTTTTATGGGAAAGAATACCGCTGATGGTCATCGCGAACGGCTGCGGGAGCAGATGCAGGGAGCCAGCTATCTCAAAGGTGTGGAGGAAGCGGCATCACGAGAGCGGATGTCCATGTTTAATGCCATGGAAGAAGAACGCCAGGCCGAGCTGAACCAGCAGCAGATGAAGAGCCGTGCCGAAGAGAAAAAGATGTTCCTGGGCGCCGCCGCGATCATTGTCCTCCTGGTGATAATTTACATTGCATATTCGCTGCTAGCCTAGCCGGCAGCCCAATCAGCTGTCTGTATCACTCTTGCCGGCTCACTGCGCGTACGTTTCTTGATTACCTTATGACTGCTATCGAATATACCATTGACCTGCCAGACTTTGCCGGACCGTTAGATCTGCTGCTCCATCTGATTGAACGGCAGGAACTAGACATAACGGTAATTTCTCTATTTCAGGTAACTGAACAGTATTTGGCCCAAATCGAGACGCTCAAGGGGGACCGGATCGAGTATCTGGTCGATTTCCTGACAGTCGCAGCTCGGTTGGTGTTAATCAAGAGCCGGGCACTGCTCCCCCAGCCCCCAACGCTGGTGGAAGGGGAAGAAGAGGAAGATCCCGCGGAAGCATTGGTGCGGCAGCTGCGCCAATATAAGCAGTTCAAGGATGCCGCTTTTTGGCTGCGTGATCGAGAGGAGAGGGGGCTACGTACCTATCTGCGGGTGGCGCCGCCGCCCAAGGTTGAGAGCATGCTGGATCTCTCCGGCATCAACGTAGATACCCTGTTAGCAGCGATGCAGTCAGCGATAGCTCATGTGGAGAAGCGGGATGACAGTGTGTCGCTGGCCCGCCCACGGCGCATCACCATTGAAGTGCAGATGAAGCGGCTGCGAAGCCGTATCAGCCAGGGACAGGTGGCTCGATTCGAAGAGCTGCTGCCCAAGAAGGCCAGCCGGATAGAGGTAGCTGTGACCCTATTGGCGGTTCTTGAGCTGATCAAGCGGCATGAGATTCAAGCGCAGCAGGCTTACCTTTTCGGCCCCATTGAGATCAGCGCGGCTGTCCCCGAAGGCGACGCTGCCAGCGATAATGAGTAACCAGCGCGGCTGCTCCCCCGGCACAGTCAATTATCACATCAATCAGTGATCCCTGTCTAGAAGGTACAAAGGTTTGGTGAAATTCATCCGTCAGGGCGTACAGGGCCGTGATCAACGCGGCCCACAGATAGGGACGCTGGCTTTGACTGGCGGCGCGGTGAGCCAGCAGCGCCAAGATCATATATGCCGCGAAGTGCCCACCTTTTTTTGCCAACGTATCCCAGAGTCCAAAAGAGGGCAGTTCCTGCTTTCCTTGATTTGAGACAAGAAAAATGGCTGCCATCCAAATCAGCAATGGCAGCCATTGTGAAGCCACTTTTTGGGCCTGGATGCGTCTTACCACCATTCTTGCTCCCGCCCGTGGCGGGCGATGTAGAAAACGACCAATCCCACCAAACCAAGTGGAACCAAGTAGCGCAGCAGCGCGAATAACAGACTGAAGCCGCCAAACCTAAGCAGCACTAAAAAGGCGAGAATGCCGAGGGCAATCCAAACAGGACGAGACAGGGTCAGCTGGCGGGGAGCCGCTTCTCTGTCGCGTTGGGCCGCCTGACAATCTGGGCCATTGCCTACCCGTTCCACATTTCCTGCCAACGTCCACTGACAGCCGCACTGTTTGCACTGTAGACAGGTTCGGTCTGGCTGTCCCGTTTCGCGATCAATTCGTTTGGCGATCTCGCCGCCGCAGTGATCACAGTCGAAGCCGCTGTCTTTCCAAATTGTGTCTGTTTCGATCATAGTACGTTCGAGTTGATAATTGTTAACGTTTGTTGAGCTAGGCTTGTCCCCGGACACAGCCGTCGATCAGCAGATTATAAGTGCTGGCGTGACTGATGTAAACCAGTCCATCGCAATCCCGGCAGGTTGCCTGATATTCAAGCTTTGACCCTGAGACCCGTTCCCATTCACCCAAGGTATGCCCCTGAATGCTGGCAGCCGCTTCGATCTCACGCATGTGGCGGGCCAGGTTCTCCTCTTCTTCAGACAGATGGATCTCGGCGTGTTTTTCTTTGGCCGCGATAATAGACCGGACAGTTGCCGCCTGTACCAAGTGTTCAGGAATCGTGTCAGGCAAATCGGCTACTTTGGATACGAGCATCTGCAGGACTGAAGCGATCTCTTCCCGGGTGTTCTTGTCGTATCTGTCCACCAGGGACCCTTCTTCCAACAGCCCTACAAGGTAGCTGATGGCATGTTTTAGTTGAGTCAATTCTACTTCTGCGGACTTGCTCACTGGTTTATCTCCATTGCGGTTTCCAGCCGGATACGTTTCTGTCATTCATCCCTGCCAGCGATCCTGTGCTGGAAGCCGGTCTGTATGGGTCACCACGGTCCAGTATTGGGCTCGGTTCCGCTGCAGTGTGCTTTTCGCTCACTTCAGGGCAGTGAAGCTGCTTCCAATTCCAGATCAGTTCCGCTGCTGATTGTACGTTAATATTGGCGGGTATCAAAGCGCATTCATTGTGCCGGCAGACCTTCAACTTGTCTGTGCTGCGCCGGCAATCATGCCGCTTCGCCAAGGCGACCAACTGCCCAGTTCCAAGAGTACGGCCGACTGCGGGTAGTTAAGCGTCTATTCAATTACGAAGGCCCAGTTGGCTCGAATCCTTGCCCATCTCGATTCATGCTGTCAAATTGGGCTTTGATCATATCTCGCTCAGCACTCTTCTGGCCTATCTTCCGCTCTAGGTTTGCCTTAAGCAGCGCCAGGTAGTCGCTTCCCTGCCGTCGGGCCAGCTTAATTTCCAGGCTGAGGGCCACACTGGGCCGGTTGTGCAGATTGCGCGACTCCATCTCGATTTCCCGCAGCCGGCGCTGGCAGCGGGCCAATTCGTTGGCCAGGACCTCGACCATTTCCGTATCTGTCTTTCCCGATCGTTTCGAAATTGGCCTGGGTTCCTGGGCCATTTCCGCCGCCAGAGCCATCAATTCGACCATGCTCCGGGCGGCATAAGCATCATTGATCAGCCGCATCTTCTCGGTTCGATAAGCGCGATCGCTTTCATCGTCAGCTAAATCGGGGTGGAAACGGCGGGCCAGCTGGCGATAGAGTTTCTTGAACTGTGCTTCCGTGGCTGTGGGGACTGGTTCGGCCGGTCGTTTTGGCTTGTTTGTCGGGGGGACCTGCCAGGTGCGTTTGAACTGCTCGTCCACTGACTCGTAGCCTGTGCCGAAATGACGCTCATTTCGGACGCGGCGGATCTTTTCCTTGTAGCTGTTCAGCTCTCGCTGCACCGATGCCAATTCTTCGACGAGGTGCCCTACTTCAGCCTCGAACTCATGTTCAAAGGCGTGGATTTCTGCCATCAGATCAGCCAGCCTGGCCTCTGCCGAAATCAAATCTTCCTGGGCTTCAGCAAGGGCCGTCCGCAGACGGGCCAACTTATCATCAATGGTTTCGTATTGCCAGCTCATAACCGGTTACCTGTGGGAACCAACGGCTGCTGCTGCGGGCCGCGACTTCGATAAATCACGGCTGCCTCTGGACGATAGGCAAGAAATGGTAGTAGATCTGATCCGCGATAGTCAGCCTAACGGGGATAGAGAATGGGACCCCTTCGGTGCCGGCTGCGGCGGCAATGTGTACCGTTGCCGTGAAGGTGCCGGTAGGCCGCCCGCTGCTGTTGACCGTCAGCTGCGCTTGAGCCGATGCTCCCGGAGGGAGCAGCCCGCTGCCGTTGGTCAACAGGGGGGTCAGGGAGGCTGATTGGACGGTCATGGTGTAGCTGGTAGTCAGGGTGCCGATGTTGTTCAGCTGAACGGTGGTTGACTTGGTGTACGGCTGCTGATCCGGGGTAATAAGCGCACCAATGACGCCGGGGCTGACCGTCAATCGGGCCACTGGCGGTTCAGGACCAGCTTTGCTCATCTGGCGCAGCGCCTCTTCTGCCGGCCGGCCTTCAACCCCGTAGAAATTCATCTGTTCACAGCTTTGGTACCAACCGGAGCTGTTGAAGTTTAGATTGAAAATGAACATCGCTTCCATCCAGGGCCAATTGGCTCTGGCGTATTGGAAAGCGCCAACCAGATTGGATGCCTGTTTCTCTTCGCTGACCACCTGCCACAGCCGTCCATTCCAACTGCCGTCGGACAAGCAGGCGTCGGGCGGGCGCACGATCCAGCCAAATTCCGTGGCCCACATATGCTTGTGGCCCAGCCCATTGTCTGCCATCAGCTGGTACAGCTTCTCGGCGCCGCGGAAGCAGAAGCCGTTGACGCAGTTCAGGGTATCGCCATTCGACTGCACGTCTGGCTCAGCATCGAAGTCGGCGCTGAATCCGTAAGGGTGGTAGCCCACCGCGTCCAGGCAACCGCCGCCGCCGGCAGCGACAAATTCTTTGAAATATTCCCGCTCGTCCTGGTAACCGCCTACATGCCCGGCATGTCCGTTCCAGCTGCCCTGGACCCGGCCGGTGGGGGCCAAACCGGCAGAAACCACGATGGCACTGGGGTCGACCGCTTTGATCCGGCTGTACGCCTCACACAGTAAGTTGACATAATCGGGAGCGTTTGGAGAGACCTTCCAGCCGTAGTCGGCGTCCAGGTTGGGTTCATTGCCGATTTCGTAGGCGTCGACAAATCCTTTCTGGGATTGAGCCAGCCCTTGGATGCTGTTCCCGAAACCGTTAATG
>JAHEEY010000305.1 GCA_024640485.1 Chloroflexota bacterium
CTCTCCAGCAGCACCAGGAGGATTTCGGCGCGATTGAGGGCGTCATCATTCCAGGTGAGGCTCCAGAGCTGCTCTGAGCGAAGCTGCAACGAGTAGAGCAGGTCCTGAGGAATGAGTGAGCCATCTCGGGCAAGCCTGTATGTGGCAGCTCCGGCGATGATAGCGAAACAAAGGAGCAAAGAGAGTATGATAATGAAAAGCCGTCGTTTGCTCATCAGCTGCCTCCAAACGAGTGATTGTCTCCTGCCTCTGCTGCTTCGATCCCAATCCAAAGCTTTTCCAAGGCGGCCTTCATGGGGCTGCCGCCCTGCTTCAGCTGAGGCAGGATTTCAGAGACATTGACGCGAGACTGAATGACGGTGCGCAGCGGATCAGCCAGGGCCTGATCGCCGATGACCAAGGCGCCCACTAGAAAATCGCCGTCCAGGACCAGGCGGACGGTGTTGACCCCATCTTTAGACCAGGCACTGCTGTATTGGCGCGGATAGGTATACCACAATTCGGACGAGCCCCGGGATAAATGCTGCACCACGTTGAGCTCGCCATCTGCCTCATCCGATCTGGGGTTGATCTGCCCCATGGCGGTGATGTGCATCCCGAAGAGCAGACAGGCGTTGAAGGGGATGCCCTTTGTATAGGGGTGTTCGTGGCCGGTCATGTTCAAGCCGGCGGCTTGCCCTTCGGCTACGGCGCTGGGCCAAAGCACGTCCAGGTTGTAGGTTTCACTCCAGGGATCGTAGACCTGGGCGCAGTCACCTGCCGCGTAGATATGGGGTATGTTCGTGCGCATGAATTGGTCGACCAGGATGGCCCGGTCTACTTTGATCGGGGTGTTCTGGACCATTTCCAGCTGGGCGCGGACGCCGATGCCGATGCCAACCAGATCGCAGCGGATTATCTCCCCATTGGTCAGGCGGACGGCATTGACTTTGCCCCGCTTGCCCAAGATCTCACTCAGTTCCGAATGGTAATGGATCTTGACTCCGTGGGACCTGATCTTCTCCTCAAGCAGCTGGCCTTCATCGTCATTGAAGACGGCGCTCCAGAGGCGATCCCGGCGGAGCAGGTAATGGGTGCGGACATGATTGGCGGCTAATCCTTCGGACAGCTCCAGGGCGGTGATTCCGCCCCCAATTACAACAGCTTTGCGGCCCCGTTTGGCCTGGCTTCTGAGCTCACGGGTCCCGTCCAGGGTATCCAGGTAGACGACCCCTTTGAGATCCGCGCCGGGGTATGGGGCCGGGACGGCTCTGGCGCCGGTGGCGATGAGCAGCTGATCGTAGGAGATCAGCCGGCCATTTTTCAGTTTGACCCGCTTCCCGGCGGTATCCAGGTGGGTGACCCGGCCATGGACAAGGCTCAGTTGGAGGCGCTGGTACCATTCGGGACGGCGGGCCATGACCTGCTTCCAGGGGACCTCATTCATGAGCACATAGGCCAATCCGGGCCGGGAGTACATGGGGTACGGCTCAGCGCCGATGATGATGATCTCTCCGGTTGGATCGTTTGCCCGTATTGTCTCAGCTGCCGATACCCCGGCTGCTCCGTTCCCAATGATAAGATAACGCATAATTTAAAGAGTAGAAGGCTAAGGTTGAATGATGAGCCGCTAAAGTCCTACCGGCGCTGTACCTCCCAGCGCAGGGTGCCCCGGGGGCAGACCTGGATACATTGACCGCAGGTAATGCAGTCAGCCATCTGAACAGGCAATCCCTGGCGGGCATACTCTCTGACAGGGATACCGATGGGACAGTTGAAGCTGCAGACGCCGCACTGCACGCAGCGGCGGCTGTCCGGCACGACCCGACCAACCAGTTCAAGCTGGATGTCATGGTCACCCTGGCTGTTGTTTTCTTCGGCAGATGCCTGGAATAGTTGTTGAAATAAGTTCATAGGCGCCATCTAGGTGGTTAGTCGTTGTTTCTTCGAAAAAGTAACGGCGGGTTTGGATTTTGGGGCACAAATGGTGCCGTAGAGCGGTTAATCGTCTTTGATATCGGCTTCGGTGCCGGTGGGATGGCAGCTGACGCAGGCAGCCAGTTCGGGCATGATGATCCCTTCTCCCTGGTGCTTGTCGGCGATCTCTATGGGATCATGCTCATGACAGCCGTAGCAGGTGTATTCAACATAGACGGTCTCATGACAAGTGACACAGGCGACATCTCCCCCTTCGCCGTGATTGAGGGGGAAGTCGTGGCGGATCAGTTGTGCCGGCAGCCAGCCGTCGGCAACGTGGCAGGCGGCGCAGTCGGTGCCGAAAGCGCCGAAATGGATCTGCGGTTCCAGATGGCACGTTTCACACTCTCGTGGCTCGGAATCTGACCGGGGCTGCTGATGACAGTCAAGGCAGGCAATGTTTTGATGCTTTCCTTGCAGAGGCCACACGGCGGCATGGTCAAACTCTCGGGTATTGCCGTTGCCCTGGTGGCAGTTGAAGCAGGCAGCGCCGACAGCATCGAGGTGCTGGGGCATGAACTCCGGCTGGGCCGGCGTATGGCAGTCGAGGCAGGCGTTGGGGTTAAAGGATAGATCGGCGGCGGCATGGCACGAGTCGCAGCGAATCACGCCGCCATCGAACCCGGCCTCGTGGCCGATCAGGCCAAATCGGGCGGAGGCGTGATCGAAGGAGGAGCCATCCAAGACAGCCGGTTTCCAGGCGGGAGTAGTATGGCAGCCGGCGCAGTCGTTGTTGAAGAAGCCCTTATGGACGGGAGGTTCGAGATGGCAGCCGCCGCAATCCTGGGGGAGATCGGTGAAATCCCCGTTTTGGTGACAGCTTTCGCATTTGACTTCGCTGTGGGCGCCGTCCAGAGGGAAGATCAGCTGGTGGTCGCTGAGGCTGAAGCTGGCGGCGGTATCTTTTCCGTCGTGGCAGTCGATGCAAACGGTGCCGTAGGCGGTGGTGTGCAGGTCGATGAACTTGGGCTGTTCAGCCTGGTGACATTGGCGGCAGGCGTCCGGACGCAGCTCAATCCCGCCGTCGGACTGGTGGCAGCCGGCGCATTTTATCGCAGCCCCCTGGTAGTCGAAACTGTGGCGGGCCAGGCTGAAGGAGGTGACATTGTGGTTGAAGAACGGCAGGGAACTGAGCAGCAGATCCGCCTCTGCCCCCAGGTGATCCCGGTGGCATCGCCCACACTGTTCTACCAGGTCGATCTGGCTGTGAATCCCGGTGCCAACTTCCCGCTGCTGTTTGATCTGCTGGTGGCACCGTTCACACAGCTCGGCGCTGATGCCGTGAAATGGTTCGTGGCATTGGCTGCAATCTTCTTGAAAGGCGAGGTGGGAGTTGAAGCCGCCCAGGGAGGCGCCGCTGTTGGGCAGCGCGGAAAGATCACCAGGGCTGAAGGCGCTGCCCCCTTTGAAATAGATGCCGGCAGTCAGGGAGAGCATGAAGATGAGTGCCGAAATCATCGCCACCGGGGAGAAGATGGGGTGCTGCCGTTCTCGTAGCCGGTACCGTTTCATTTGAAGAACCCTGCCCTGAAGTAGAAGGTGGCCAAGACATGGATGGCTGCCGAGAAAAAGAGGGTCAGTCCAATAGGCACGTGGAGGATGTGCCAATAGCGCAGCGTGCGCCGGGCAGCCTCTAGAATCTCTATCTGAATTTCCAAATCTCGTTTCTGGTTGAGCATCTTGGCCAGCTGCCGCCGCCCTTCCATCTCCAAACTGTCCAGCCGGCGCAGGCCGCGCCGCAGCCTCAGCCGGTAGCGCCAATTAAAATAAAAGCGGCCGAACAGGGTCAGTAATGGATTTCTGTGTTCGGTTCGTCGGGAAAATTGGGCGACCATCTGCCGGATTTGATCCGGCTTCTGCTCCTGGAAGCGGTTCAATTCCGCCTGGGTGCGCCCGGCTGCAGCCAATATCTCTCGCCGGGACATGGCGGCGCCGGAGAGGGCTCTGGGCAGGGCGGTATACAGGTACCGGCCGATAAAGCCGCTGGCAACGACCAATAGGGTGAGCAGCATGCTGATGCCTGCCAGCCCGCGAAACATGAGGCCGGTATGCATCACTACTAGAAACGGCCCGACCAGTCCGGTGAAGATATGAAATGAGAGCCAGTGCCGGACGGGGCCAGCCCAGTTTAAGATGCGAGTGCGCTTGCGAATGCTGTACAGCAGCTCGGTGAGTACCATTAGGAAGGTGCCCAGGATACCCAGGGAATGGCCCAGCGGATGGCTGCCGCGAGGATCGGCCACAAACTCGTAGGCGATATAAACCCCACTGAGCAGCAGCATTGAAATGAAACTCAATATGAGCTCGTTTGATTTTGGGGCCTCGGCTTCGAGGGTGTGAGGGTGCTCCGATATTGGTACAGGCGCGGCTGGTCTCATGGCTGTTCAAGTTCCGAGATCAAGAATCGAGAATGATATGACCTTGATCGTGACATATGGGCTGTGACATGTCAAGCATGAGGGACTATTGGGCTATTGGAAAAAACACGTCCTAGTCCAGCGCGCCGCCTGCCGCCTGCGGGCTCGCAGACGGTGATTTTCGCTCAATTGACAATGGTAGGTGCTCATGTTAGAGTGACTCAGCACAACAGGTAGATTAATGATATGATGGATGATGGCGTGCAGGCAAAGGCATTGGCTTATTTGGCCAGCCACCATGTGATGAGTTTGGCGACCACCGGCCGAGAGGGGGTGTGGGCGGCAGCCGTTTTCTATGTGAACGACGGATTTACGCTCTATTTCCTCTCTTCCTCCAGCACCCGCCACAGTCAAAACGGGGCGCTGCAGCCTGAGGCAGCGGCGACGATTCAGGAAGATTACCATGCGTGGCAGGCGATTAAGGGGATTCAGCTGGAAGGGCGGATCTCGCTGATAGAAGGGCCAGAGCGGGCGGCTGCTATCGTTAAGTACGGCATGAAGTTCCCGTTGGTAGGCAACCTGAAGCAGGCGCCGCTGGCGGTGGTGAAGGCGATGAGTAAGGTCAGCTGGTACAAGCTGGTCCCATCGCGGCTGTATATGATTGACAATTCGTTAGGGCTGGGACATCGAGATGAGATTGTTCTGCCGCGGCAGCCAGAGGAAGATGGGTAAGTGAATGGAAGCAGCCGGAGTAGAGAGCTTGGTTCCGGCCGAAAGCGGGGTGGGGGAAGAGCACGTGGGTCATGATTTAGTAAGGAGTCTGCGATGAAGCGGTTGATCGTGGGTATAGCTGGCGCCAGCGGCACCATCTACGGGGTGCGGCTGCTGGAAGTGCTCAAAGAAGTAGCGGATATCGAGACTCATCTGGTGATGAGCAACGCCGCCAAACGGACACTGCTGCTGGAAACGGATTACACCGTGAAGTACGTGGAAGGGTTAGCTGACAAGCTGTATGGCTTCGGCGACATCGCCGCCGCAATCGCTTCCGGCTCCTACCGGACGATAGGGATGGTGGTGGTACCCTGCAGCATGAAGACGCTGTCTGGCATCGTTCATTCCTACAGCGATAACTTGCTGCTGCGGGCGGCTGATGTGGTGTTGAAAGACCAGCGCAAGCTGGTGTTAGTGCCCCGGGAGACGCCGCTGCATCTGGGCCATGCCCGGCTGATGGTGCAGGCGATAGAGATCGGGGCGATCATGATGCCGCCGATGCCGGCGTTTTACCACCGGCCGCAAAGTGTGGCTGATATCGTCGACCAGACGGTCAACCGGATATTGGATCTGTTTGAGATCGAGCTGGACACAGATTTGTTCCAGCGGTGGCAGGGGCCCCGGCCTGACAAGAATGACGGATCGTAGAAAGAGGCAGGCAGAGCCGCGACTGACGCTCAGGGATAGCACTGGATAAGATGAAAGTACTGATTGTTGATGACGAGCAAGCGATCCGCAAATTCCTGCGGACATCACTGAGCGCCCACGGCTATGAGATTTTCGAAGCGGCAACCGGCGAAGACGCCATCATGCAGACGGTGAACTGCATGCCTGACTTGATTATCCTGGATCTGGGGCTGCCGGGAATTGACGGGATCGAAACGACCCGACGCATCCGTGAATGGAGCAGCACCCCGAT
>JAHEEY010000306.1 GCA_024640485.1 Chloroflexota bacterium
CCGTCGTTGATCTGGCAGTGCAGCCTTTTGCTGAGGCGTCTCAGGCGGTATCCCAGGCGGACCTGGTCGCTTTTTATCTGCCCATGCATACCGCCACCAAGCTGGCGGTGGCCGTGATCCGCCGTACCAAGCGGCTTAACCCGCAAGCGCATTTGTGCGCCTATGGCCTATATGCGCCAGTCAACGAGGATTATCTGCGGCAGCTGGGTGTTCACGCCATCCTGGGCGGTGAGTTCGAGCAGGGGCTGGTCGATCTTTATGTCAACTTATCAGAAGGATCATCCATCGAACTGCCGCCTATTTCCGTTGCCCGGCAGCAGTTCCAACTGCCCGACCGCAGCGGGCTGCCGGAGCTGACCGCCTATGCCAACCTGCAGGTGGGCCAGGAAGCGCCCCGTACCGTGGGCTATACCGAAGCCTCCCGGGGATGCAAGCACACCTGCCGCCACTGCCCCATCGTGCCGGTCTACAACGGCCGTTTTCGCATTGTCCAGCAGGATGTGGTCTTGTCCGATATCCGCCAGCAGGTCGCTGCCGGCGCCCAACATATCACTTTTGGCGACCCCGATTTCTTCAATGGCCCCGGCCATGCCGTCCCTTTGCTGCACGCCTTTCACCGGGAGTTCCCGCAGCTGACTTATGATGTCACCATCAAGGTAGAGCATCTGCTGAAATACGCCCGGCACCTGCCGCTGCTGCGGGACACCGGCTGTCTCTTTGTCACCAGCGCTGTGGAAGCGATGGATGACGAAATTCTGGCCATATTCGATAAGGGTCATACCCGGGCTGATTTTGAACGCGCCGTGGCCCTGTGCGACCAGGTGGGCCTCTCGATGGTACCCACCTTCGTCACCTTCACCCCCTGGACCACCGCCAGGCGGTATGCTGAATTTCTGGCGGCCCTGGATAACCTGGGGCTGATCAACCACATCTCCCCGATCCAATATGCCATCCGGCTGCTGGTTCCTGCCGAGTCGAAGCTGCTGGCCCTTCCTGAGGCCCGCCAGCTGATGCAGCCGTTTGATGACGCCGCCCTGGTGTACCCCTGGGCGCATCCCGACCCCCGCATGGACGCCCTGTACCAGACCGTATTCAAGCTGGTTAAGGCCAGTCAGCGCGCCGGCGAATCCCGGCAGATGCTCTTTGAGCGGGTCTGGCAGGCCGCCGCCGAGCTGCTGCCGTCAGATGAGCTGCCGGAACGGGTGGGCAACCTGAAAGACATCACCGTTCCGGTCCTCAGTGAAGATTGGTACTGATGAGCGGAGCCATTTTCGGAGCAGTTTGCTTCCGACTTCGTCTAACCGCATAGAGCTGACATAGATTTCAAAAAGGGCGCATCTTTCAAAGAGGGCCCTTTTTCTTTTATAATGTCCCTGTGATAGAAACTGTACTGCAGCCGAAACTGTTTGTTCCAGGGCGTCAGCCGTATCTGGTCTCCCGCCCTCGGCTGATCCAGGCATTGGATCGGGGCACGGCACCTGGCTGCAAACTGACCCTGGTTTCCGCGCCAGCTGGTTTCGGCAAGACCACAGCTCTGAGCGATTGGGCCGCCCGCTGCCGGGAGGATATCGCCTGGCTCTCTTTGGATGAGGGCGATAATGATCCTGACCGGTTCTTGGCATACCTGGCTGCGGCGGTGCAATCCGTCCTGCCGGAATCGGGATTTGGTGAAACCGCGGTGGCCCTGCGCCAATCCACCCAACCAGCCCCGCTAGCTTTTGCCTACAACACCCTGCTTAACGACTTCGCTGAGATTGCCTCCCCCCTGATACTGATCATGGACGACTATCACCTCATTGAATCCGATGTGGTCCATGAGAACCTGACCCTGCTCCTCAATCATCTGCCGCCCCACATCCATTTCTTTCTGGGGACACGGGTAGATCCTCCCTTAGGCTTGGCCCGGCTTCGAGCCCGCTTTCAGCTCAATGAGATAAGGCTGGAAGCGCTTCGTTTCCAATCAGGTGAGGTAGGAAAGTTCCTCAAAGCTGTGGCCGACGTCCCTCTGTCCCAGGATCAGCTGGAAATACTCAAGGAGAAGACTGAAGGGTGGGCGGCTGGGCTTCAGTTGGCGGCTCTCTCTCTGCGGGGACGGGAGGATCCCAGAGAAACCATCGCCAACCTGAGCGGCGCTGACCGGTATATCTTTGACTACCTGGCTGAGGAAGTACTTTCCCTGCAGACGCCGGCTGACCAGCAGTTCCTAATGAACACCGCTATCTTGGACCGGATGAGCGGGCCGCTGTGTGACGCGGTTACCGGCAGCGGCAAGGGGCAGCTGTGGCTGGAGCGGCTGGAGGCCAGCAACCTATTCCTCATCCCGATGGACAACCAGCGGGACTGGTACCGCTATCACCAGCTGTTCAGCGGTTTTCTACGAGACCGGCTGGCGGTTCTGCGGGGAGATGAGATAGGCGCGCTGCACCACCGGGCGGCAGCCTGGTTTGCCCAAGAAGGGTTCACCTCAGAAGCGATTTCCCATTATCTGGCAGCAGGGGACCATCAGCAGGCGGGAGACTTGATGGAGCAGCATACCCGCAGGCTGTTTGTCAAAGGCGAGCTGTTTACCATTATCCGCTGGATCCAGGCATTGCCGGATGAATTTGTGCAGGCGCGTCCCAGGCTTTGCTTATCGCTGGCCTGGTCCCTGGTGATCGGCGGCGGGACGGGCTGGGAAAGCATCATTGGATTAGTGCGTGCCGCCGCCGCTGGTCTGGGGGCCGCAGATGGGGATCTGGTGCAGTTACTGGCTGCCGGTACCCATGAGGCGGCGGATCTCTTGCCGCTGTGCGACCTGGCGGTCCTGCAGGGGTTTTTGAGCCGACAGGCAGGCGACGCGGATCGCGCAATTGCTCTGTTTGAGGCAGCCTTGTCCGCCCATCCAAAGGATGATCCCTTGCTGGGGGCGCTTGGGGCAGGCGGGTTGGGCTCCATTTACATGCGGATGGGAGACGCCGTTCGGGCGGAAGAAGCGTTCCACCAGGCTGTTCAGGCGATCCAGCTGACCGGCGGCACCTTCGGCAAGGTGCTGGTGTTGAGTATGCTGGGTATGACCCAGGCCTGGCAGGGACGTCTGAATCGTGCGGTTCGAAGCTTGCGCCAGGCGATGGACTCCGCCGCCGACCGTAAGGGGCGCCCGCTCCCCTTTGCCGGGCAGGCTACCGTGGGCTTGGCCCGATTGCTGCGGGAGCAAAATGATCTGGAAGCCGCTTTGCGCTGCGCTCAGGAGGGTATTGCCCTCAGCCGGCAGGTCAACGACCTGGACGGGCTTCTGGACGGGGAAATCAGCCTGTCGCGTATCCTGCTTTCCGCAGGCAAGGAGCAGGAAGCGTGGCAAGCGCTAGACCGGGCGGAGCAGGTGGCCTATCAGATGGGGGACAGCTCCTGCAGCAACCGGATCCCTGCCTGGCGGTTGATGTGGGCGCTTACCTGCGGCGACCTTGAGGCTGCCGCCAGGTTCTGGACAGCCGACGCATTGGCTTCAGCTCAGTCAGAGGGATGCGTAAACACGTTTGGGGAGCTGCCGCTGCTGCCTCAGGCGCGGCTGCTATTATCCCAGAGGCGTGCTGACGAGGCGCTGGCGATCACAACCAGTCTGATCCCTGATGCCCGTCGAGACGGCAGAGGGCATAATCTCCTGGAGCTGCTGCTGATTCAAGCCCGCTGTCACGACCAGATGAATCAATCGGAAGAGGCGATGCAGGCCATCGCCCAGGCGCTGCTGCTGGCGGAGCCGGAGGGGTACGTCCGCACCTTTGTAGATGAAGGGCCGCAGATGGCGGCGATCCTCCGCGCCGCTGCCGCTGAAGGGCATTCCCCAGCATACGTTGAACGGCTGCTGGACGCATTCTCGCTGGCTGTGGATGGCAGCCCCGTAGATCCATTGAGCCAGCGGGAGCTGGAAGTGCTGGCCTTGATCTCCGAAGGGCTGACCAACCAACAGATCGCGGGCCGGTTGACGGTTGCCCTCAGCACGGTGAAGACCCATATCAATCGAATCTACAGCAAATTGGACACCCCCACTCGCACCCAGGCGGTGGCCCGGGCGCGCAAACTGCGGCTGCTTCAGTAGCCTTCCGTTCCTTCTCCCTCTGATCAACCCCCAAATCCAACCCCAGGTTGACGCTGGTACAACCCTGTCCCAGGTATGCTTAAGGCAACTTAAGCCGGCGGCGATGAAAGCCAATCGCCGGGGCATCAGAAGGAGCTGCAATGAGCATACCGAAAACACAACCGGGCGGCCAAACCGCCGATGACAGCTTGCTGGTCGCTGAAGAACGGGCGGTCACGCCTTTTACAAAGGTACGGCTGAAAGATTACGGCAGTCTGACCCTGGTACAGGGTGACCAGTATCTGGTTTCTATCGAGACACATCCGCGGCTGCTGCCCCGGCTGCGGGCAGAAGTGGCTGCCGGCTGGCTCAACTTGGGCTTCGGAAGTTGGCTGGACAAACTAGGAGAGGCATTCACCACCAGCCTGACCCGCAAGCCGATCCGATACATGGTGACCATGCCCCGTCTAGAGAGTTTGGCTGTCTGTGCCCTTTCTAGGGTGCGGCTGGGCGCTTGGTCAGCCGATCATCTTCGATTGGAGCTGTGCGGCGCTGTCGATGCCCGGATCGACAACCTCAGCGCCGACTGGCTGGCGGTTGAGCTAAAGGGAACAGGACAGATTGCTGTAACCGGGCAAGCAGGCCAGCAGACGCTTACTGTCAATGGTCCGGGCCGATATCTGGCTGGCGACCTACGCAGCCAGCGGGCTGAAGTCTCTCTATCCGGCCCAGGCATGGCTGACCTCTGGGTCACCGATCAGCTTGATGTCACTATCCACGGCATGGGCGAAGTGGTATACCGTGGTTCGCCCTCAGTCCAGCAGCACATCGCCAGCCCAGGCGGACTGCGGCAGCTGCCAAAGCCTGCCAGGCCGCCAAAATACAACTAAGAGGTGAAATCATGAATCTACTGCAGATTAAGCATATCAGTAAAGCATATCGCCAGGGATTGCTGGCCAACAACGACATCTCTCTCTCCATACAATCAGGTGAGGTTTACGGTCTGCTGGGCCCCAACGGCGCCGGCAAGACCACCCTGGTGAGCCAGATCATTGGGCTGGCGGCGCCAACCTCGGGACAAATCTTGCTGGATGGGGTCGACATCATCGCCAATCCGGCGTACGCCCGCCGGGCTTGTTCATTCCAGCCCCAATCGCAGGCGCCCATCGACGGGCTGACCTTGCGCCAGGCGGTTGAGATGATCGGCCGGATGCGGGGCGGGCAAAAGCATGAGGTGCGCCGGCGTACCGACCAGCTGTTTGAATCGCTGCAGCTTACTGATTGGGCGGCCAAGCCGGGACACCAGCTCTCCGGCGGCGTGCGCCGGCTGGCAGGTTATTGCATGGCTGCCGTGGTCCCCGGGAGGCTGGTGATCCTGGATGAGCCTACCAATGACGTCGATCCGCTGCGCCGCCGGCTGTTGTGGCAAATGGTGCGCCAGCTGGCAGACAACGGTTCGGCGGTGCTGCTGGTGACTCACAACGTGCTGGAAGCGGAGCGATCCGTAGATCGGCTGGCGATTATCAAACAAGGCCGGGTCGCCGCCAGCGGCACCCCAGCCTCCTTGAAACAGCGGGAAATGGACTGCCTGCGGCTGGAGCTGATCTTAGAGCCAGGCGCCGCGCTGCCAGAGCTTCCCCCTTACTTATCCCGCCCGGTACACACCGGCCGGCGGAGCATCAGCCGGCTTAGCCTGGCTCATGTCGATCAGGCGGTCGTCTGGGCTCAGCATCTGCGGAAAACCGCCGCCATTGAGGAGTTCTCCTTAGGGCCGGCGACGCTAGAAGACAATTACGTACGAATCGTGGGCCAGGCGGAAATCCCAGCCTCAGCTCATCCGGAGGTAAATCATGAACTATCCACTGCATTGGTTTCGTAGCTATGAACTGCTGCTAAAATGGCATTTACTGCGGTTCAAGCCGGTGCTGCCGTTGACACTGGTGGTGCAGC
>JAHEEY010000307.1 GCA_024640485.1 Chloroflexota bacterium
ACAGCGGTCAGAAGCGGCAGAAACCAGGGGAGCCAGGCAAGGCCCTGAAACTGATTAATGTGTTCCACCTGCCCAGTCAAATAGCCGCTCATAGAGAACAGGATTCCAGTGAAGCCAGCCGCCCAACGACCAAGTCCAAGGCTTTTTCGGGCAGCCACATAGCTGCCGGAGGCGGCTATTAGCAAATGGAGTATGATGCTCGCTTTTACAGCATAGGGAGTCCTGAAAAGCATCCAAACCGGCCAGTTCAAAGGGTAGAAGAACCCAACCTGGCTATTGGCAAGAAATGGCGCACCCATAAACAAGTCGGGATTCCACAAAGGGAGGCGCCCAGCACGCAGCGCGTCGGCCGCCGCTTCCCAATATGGGTAGAAATAGAGAAAGGTATCCCCACGGGCCAGAATGAGGTTGGTGAACGCCAGCTTCGCGAAGAAGACCAAGGCGACCGCAGCCATCACTATGAACGGCAGGGCAACTCTCATAGCAGCCACGTGCCGCCAATCTATGTGTTCGCGCCGCTGACGGGCCTGTTCAGTCAATTTCAATCCTCAGTAACGATCCGATAGAGCAAGATGCCGTCTGCCTCATTCGAGGAGCTGGTATCCACTGGCACCAATTCTAACCCAAATCCGGATGCCGCGACCGCTCGGATCACAGGAAGCCCAGCGTCACTGCCGGGCAGTGCCAGGAAATGGGTATTGCCGTCACGTCCAAATACTTGCAGCTGCTCTACCAACGCTTCGGGATTGGAAAACCAGCTTACGTAGACGCGTTTGTCAAACAGATGGTAGCGCCACTGCCAGCTGAACCAATGATCGTAAAGCACCGTCCCATAGGGCAGGTCAGCCAGCGCTGCTGCGACCTGGGCGGCACCTTGATCGGCATCAGGCGTGCCCCCTATCGGAAATGCGCCTTCACGTGCGGACAACGCCCCAGGGACCATACCGATGATCAGTACCGCTGCCAGAACAATGGCGCCCCAACTGGAACCCGAATGGCGCAGGCCATCGGCAGAAATCGCGGCCCTGACATATTCGTATACCTGGGAGAGACCTCTACCACTCAATACGAAAACGAGTGGGCTGACTGGCAGAAGATAACGATCCCAAACGGGAATCGCCGCCACCCAATGCAGCAGCATGTACCCTACCACGACGGCAAACAGCAGCCTGTCCCATCGCTTCTCAAGACGCTCAACCTTGTTGCGAATACCGAATCCCAAGACGCTTAATAACAGGATTGGTACAGATACCAGATAGTTCGAAAGGACCATCCAACTCGTCAGCCGCGGCCAAATCTCCCAAGAATACGAAAGCCGAACACCACCGAAGTTCGCCAGCTGCTGTGACCACAGCGGAGCCGCGGACGTTCTCGCCGCTGTCCACACAGCAAGTGGAATCATCACCAAGAGCAGCCCCTGCAACCACTGCCACCAGCGGCGGCGATCCATGCCGACAAATAATCCAAACGCAGCTATCAAAGGCAGAAACAGCCAGGCCTGATATTTGACCGCTGCCGCCAATCCAAAGCAAATGCCAGCAAACCGCCAGAATCGGGATTCATTTGATCCAACCGGCTTGAGCCGATGCCGCCCGCCAATCGCCATCGTCGTCATGCTTGAGAGCAGCAGCGTGGTTAGCACGGGATCAGTGAAAGCGGTCCCACTGAATTGAATGGCAAGCGGCGACAAAGCTGCCAGCAAAGACGCAAACATTGATGCCAGTTGATCCTGGTAAAGCTGCCAAACCAGTACCGCCAGCAGAGGGACTATTGCACAGGACGCAATGAAGTTTGGCAGCCTGGCAGCCCATTCCACCGGCCCTTGTATCGGGTAGAACATCGCCTGCAAGTAAAACAACAGCGGCGGTTTGTCGACAGCCTGACCAAGAAGAAGCGGATCACGCCAGACCGCAATTTCCCTGGCCCAACTGGCAAACAAAGATTCGTCCGCGTGGAAGCTGTTGAAGAACAGCCCGTGAATTCGCAGGCCGAAGGCGATAAGGCTGATTATTATTATGCTTGCCCTGCTTCTACGGCTCATTCGCACCCGAACTCTCACTTATTTCCATCAATTCAACCAAGTCGCGACAATGCGTCGTGTGACGCATTATATAGCATCCCCATCTGCATCCGAAGGGCCAACGCCTCGCTGTCTGCGCCTCAGCGGATTCGGTCCCAAGTGCGGATTTATGAGAATCCCACGCTTCCGATATAATCAACCACATGACGAAAAGTATCAACAATCTCATTTTGGACATGGACGGCGTCCTCTGGCGCGGTGAGACGCCTATGCCTGGACTCCAGGAATTCTTCAGCACACTGCAAGAGCTTGGAATGGGGTACGTTATGGCCACCAATAACGCTTCAAAGACCCCTGAACAGTATCGATCCAAATTTGCCCGGTTTGGTCTAGATATTGACACTCACCAAATCTTGACTTCCGCCGAGACGACTGCCAGCTACTTGAGCGGCAGTTACGCCGAAGGTACCAGTGCCTATGTGGTAGGCGACACTGGCCTGCACCAGGCAATGGAAACGAAAGGATTTCACCTGGTTACCGCGGCGCAAGTCGCGGCCGGCGTGGATGCTCCTCTGGTCGTCGTTGGCTTTTTCCAAGGGGTCACCTACCTGGATCTGGCAATGGGCGCCCTTCTGGTCCATAAAGGCGCCCGGTTTGTCGGCACCAATCCAGATGCTTCTTTTCCCACGGAGTTGGGACCACTGCCCGGGGCTGGTTCCCTGCAGGCAGTGATCAGCACAGCCACGGGCATTCAGCCAGAAGTCATTGGCAAGCCAAGACCTATCATTTTCCAGGAAGCCCTACGGCGGCTTGGCGGGTCACCTGCTAACACAGCTATGGTCGGCGACCGGCTGTCAACTGATATCGCCGGAGGAAACAATGTCGGACTGCAGACAATCCTACTGCTATCTGGCATTTCCAAACGAACCGAAATCGAAGAGAGCGGTATAGTGCCCACGTGGGTCTTTGACGACATTACCACATTGGCTGCGGACTTTCGGCTGACACATCAAAGCAGATGAGCCAATTCTAGCTACAATTTGAAACGGATAGAACGATGATCAACGACCGCCTGAATCTGTATGAATTAACTTTTGATGAACTTCGCCAATTCCTGGTTGACTTGGGCCAACCGAAGTTTAGAGCAAAACAGCTGTGGGAATGGCTGTACATCAAATTCGCAGGCAGCTTCCAAGAGATGAGCGACCTACCGGCTTCCTTGCGGGAGCAGCTTGAGCAGCGGGCATCCCTTGGTCTTCTGGACCTTGAGATCACCCAGCTCTCAAATGACAACCATACCAAGAAGATCCTGGCAAAGCTGCCGGATGGTCAGTTTATTGAAACCGTGTTGATGTTGTATGACAAGCGCCGAACCTTATGTATCAGCAGCCAAGCTGGATGCGCGATGGGATGTGTATTTTGTGCTACTGGCCAAATGGGGTTTTTTCGCAACCTGACAGCAGGCGAAATCATTACCCAAGTAATTCATTTCGCTCGAGAGCTTGCCGCCAAGGGCGAGCGGGTAACCAATATTGTCCTGATGGGCATGGGTGAACCACTGCACAACTACAGTCACACGCTTGCGGCGGTCGACAGATTGACTGACCCTTCGGGGTTCAACCTCGGGGCCCGCAAGATTACGATCTCTACAGTAGGCCTGGTGCCAGCCATCAGGCGCTACGCTGATGAACAGCGTCAAACACCCCTGGCAATCTCACTGCATGCTGCCACAGACTTTGAGCGGGACAAACTGATTCCTGTGAACAGAAAGTGGCCGATCTCTGAACTAATGGAAGCATGCCGATACTACATAGAGAAGACTGGTAGGCGCATTACCTTCGAATGGGCGCTAATTGACGGGGAAAATGACACGTTGATTCAGGCCCGTGCCCTGGGGGAACTGGTACGAGGGATGATCTGCCACGTGAATTTGATTCCCTTGAATCCTACCAATGGTTATCTCAAATCGCCCTCATCGAAGCAGCGAGTAGAAGATTTCCAGGCCGAACTATCCAAATATCGGGTCAGCAGCACGGTCAGACTGAGAAGGGGGATAGACATTCAGGCTGGATGCGGGCAGCTGCGGGATCGAGCAGTCAACAGGTCCTAGTGCAACCGCACATCTACTCCGCTTGAGTCGAGCCCTCAGCTAATCTAGCCATCAGTTCATAATGCTCACGAACAGGAGATATACCAGCAAGGATCATCCCTGTTGTTGTTAATCCGGATCTCGAAGTGGATGTGCGGTCCGGAAGATCGTCCAGTGTTTCCAGAGGCGCCAATTACATTCCCTTGGTAGACAATCTGTCCAGGAACGACATTAATGCCGCTAAGGTGTCCATAGAAGGTCTCATATCCGTTCCCATGATTGACAACGATTAGGTTCCCGTAGCCGTATGTATTCCAACCGGCATACGTGACCGTCCCTGTGTCCGATGCGTACACCGCTTGCCCTTCTGGCAGTGCGATGTCGACCGCTTGATGACCGTACCAATAATACTGTGTAAAATAACGAGACCCAACCGGGTATATAAACGACCCGGTACCGACGATTACCGGCGTCACACCGCTACCCTCGTAAGAACCACCGCGGGTAACTGAAGACAAATCAGGCGGCGTCCAAACGAACACCTCGCGCACTGCACCTGGCACCATGATCTGCGTCTGTGGGTAGAGGCGGTATGGGAATTCCAGATTATTGCCTTCATAAGCGATGATGTCTTCAATTGGGATGTCATACTGCTCAGCAATACTCTCGAGTGTATCGCCTGGTTCAACATCGTGAAGGACCCCGTCAACCGGCAGCACCACCAGATCGATGCCGGTCTGCAGCAGGCTGGACTCCTGCCCCAATCCCGGATTGCCACCGAGCAAGGTTTCCTGCTTGATCCCAAACTGCTCAGCAATGCCTCCAGGAGTATCACCTCGCTTGACCAGATATGTTTCGAAATGATGTTCCGGAAGCTTGCCCTGATAGGTCGTCGGATTCGATGCCGGCACCAGGCTGTAGTCTGAGAGGACAGGAACAGCTTGTCCGCCCACGGCGCTTTCTGAAACGGGTTCGATTTCTGCCGGGGAAGGCGCTTCCAGGGTCGCTTGGACCGCAAGATCTGACGAGGATGAGTCCGGTTGTTCTGAAATTGGTTCGTCGGTGTTGCGAACGCTGCCTGCTATGCTTGCCCGCCATCCAAATACCAGCGCAAGTGCCACTAGGAGTAGAACCGCGTGCCCACTTAGGCGCTGCAAATTGCTTTCTTTTTTAATCATAAACATGCTCCAAATGCGGGCAGGATGCTACAGTAAAAGCCAATAAATAGCAAAAGCGGGCCAGAACTCTGACCCGCTTCTCACATATCTATTTACCGCGTTCCCGAACTAGACCATGTCTTTCGTGAGTGTCTCCAGGAACTCATAATTCGTCTTTGTGCCCCGCATCCGGGCCATAACCGCAGCGGTCGCGCTGCTGATGTCATACCCAGGCGTATCCATTAAGTGGCCCAGCATCCGACGCATTGTATACACTCTTGCCAGCTCATCTCCCGACATCAGCAAATCCTCGCGACGCGTGCTTGAGCGCTCTATGTCGTAGGCCGGGAAAATCCGCCGCTCTTGAAGGCGTCGACTCAGAATCAGCTCCATATTGCCGGTGCCCTTGAACTCTTCGTAAATCACATCATCCATACGGCTGCCGGTGTCTACCAAGCAGGTGCCGATAATGGTTAGGCTGCCGCCTTCTTCAACATTTCGGGCGGCACCGAAGAATCGTTTCGGCGGATATAACGCTGTCGGGTCGATACCACCAGATAATGTCCGGCCGCTTGGCTGCACAACAAGGTTGTATGCTCGAGCCAACCGCGTGATGGAGTCTAGCAGAACAACAACATCTCGGCCGTCCTCGACCAATCGCCGGGCCCGCGATAGGGCCATTTCGGCGACGCGGCAATGCTGCCGAACTGGCTCATCAAAGGTAGAGCTGGCCA
>JAHEEY010000308.1 GCA_024640485.1 Chloroflexota bacterium
CCGCCGCCGTACGCTTCCGGCACATCCATGCACAGAAATCCCATCTGGCCCGCTTTTGACCATATCTCTCTGGAGACGACCCCCTCCTTCTCCCACGCTTCATGGAAAGGGGCGATCTCATTGGCCACAAAACGGCGAAAGGCATCGCGAAACATCAAATGTTCATCACTGTACAAATCACGCTTCATTTAACTCCTCCTGGGAAGACATCGATTGATATCAGGCTCAGCTGCAAACATATGGCCTGCGCCAAACTTGCAACTGCCGTTGGTTTCGTTTGTGGAAACCCGATCAGACGGGAGCGTCCAAATCATTGGCCAAAATATCGGCGTCGGTACCGCCCATCTGATTGATGAAGTTGATCCCTGAGCGGGCGAACCAGCGGGCGGCAGCCGCTGCCCGGCGGTCCTTCTCCACGTCCAGCGACCATTGGGCATGATCAGAGAGCAGTGCCAATGCCAGCGAGCGCCCCAGTGTCAGGGCAAACCTGCGGGCACCGGCTTCCAGCAGATTCTGTGCATCGGGATGATTCAATGTTGACAGCAGCCACCGTTCTGACTCACCGACTGCAGAACGGGCCAGCTTGGCAGCGGAAACCAGTTCCGGGCTGCGGGTGGCCTGCAGGCATCCGTTGATCTTTTCTTTCAGCGCTTCCAGGCTTTCATCCTTACTGATAGCTCGCAGCGCGTCCAGGGATAAGACGTTGGTGGTTCCTTCCCAAATGGGCAGCACCTGGCTGTCCCGGAGCAGCACCGGCAGTCCGGTATCTTCTACATAGCCAGCGCCGCCAAACGCTTCCAGCACTTCTGAGGCTACCTGCACCGCCTGCTTGCCGGTGGTCAGTTTGGCTAATGAGGTCAGCAGCCGCATCAGATCGGCTTCGTCATTGGTGATTTCACCGGTCTCATCCTTGCCGATCAGCTCCACCAGGTGGAACGTGAGATGGAAGGCCGCTTCCATCTCCGCCTGGCAGGTTGCCATGGTGTCCAGATGCAGCGGTTTCCGGGAAAGCGCCGCGCCGAAAGCGGTGCGCTTGCCGCTGTAATCACGTGCCAGGGCCAGGCCCCGCCGCATGAAGCCCACCGCCGAGATGGCGTTCCATGTCCGGGTGAGATGCAGCATGGGGATGATGTTGCGCACCCCGTTTGCCGGCTCCATTACCAGCTGCGCCGGGGTGCCGTCCAGGGTCAATTCCGCCGTGGGTACTTTCCGGGTGCCCAGCTTCTCTTTCAGCCGGTGGATGCGGATGTTCTGCAGCCGGCCCTGTTCATCCTTCAGCTCTACGTAAAAGAGGGCCAGCCCTCGTCCGCCGGGGCCGTTTCCTTCCGGGCGAGCCAGGGTCAGGGCCATCTGCGCGCTGGCAGCTGAGGTGAACCATTTCCGCCCATACAGCCGCCACACGCCATCCTCGTCCTGCCGGGCGACCGTTTCTGAGCTGCCCACGTCGGAGCCGCCGGTGGACTCGGTCATCCATTGGCCGCTGGTCCAAAATTGGCCTGGGTCTCGGCTGGTCAGGTGGGGTAGGGCCCGGTCAATGAGGGGTTGATTTCCTGAGCCCTGGAGGGTGCGGGCGGCGCCGTCGGTCATCGCCAGCGGGCAGGTATACACATCGGAGGACGGGTGAAACAGATAGGCCAGGGCAAATTGGATCACTCGTGAGAACCGGCCGTGCTCCTGCTGGTATGCCGTCGCTATCAGGCCAAACCGGGCGGCTATCTCTTCTGCTCGCTGCCACAGCGGCGACAGCTGGATCTGGTCTATCCGGTTTCCCCAGGGGTCCCATTGGGTCAACACTGGCTCATTCAGCCGGTCGGCCAGCTGCAGCTGATACAGCTCGCCCCCAGCCAGCTCGCCCATTTCTTGGAGCTGCGGTTCCACCGCTGCCAGCAGAGCCGGCGGCAGGGCCCGCTTCAGATAGGAGCGCAGCACCCGATCCTGATCATATTGGTTGCCTAACTGTGGTGGTGGTTGGTTGAACGGTTCGCGCATCGCTGGTCTTTTTCACCTCATGGAAATGAATAGCCGCCTTGGTATTACCCGAACACACCTGCTTCCTTCAGGGTATGGATCCCCTCTTTGGTGTATCCAATCTGGGACAACAGCTCGTTTGTGTGGGTGCCGGGTGGGGCGCCGACATGCTTATAGCTTGGCTGGCTGCCGGAAAATTTGAACGGGCTGGCGATCTGGCGCTGGCTGGAACCATCCGGCTTGGGGACATCGACGACCATGCCGCGGGCGGCGGTGTGAGGGTGGTCGGCCATTTCTGGGATCGTGAGGACTGGCTCAACGCAGACGTCCAGCGGCTCGAAAATCGCCTGCCATTCCTCCAATGTCCGAGCCGCGATGATAGGCTCTATTTCCCGCTTCAGCGGCTGCTGATCTTCTGCCGCCTGGCTCAATCCACTGGGAATCAAGTCAGGACGCTGGATGGCCTGGCAGAATCCCTGCCAGAATTTCGGCTCCAGGCTGCCGACTGAGAGATAGCGATGATCCTTGGTCTGGTAAAAGTCGTAGTAGCTTCCCCCATTCAGCTGCCACGACTCCATCTCAGGCGCCTCGCCGCCCACCAGGTAGCTGCTGATGGCATGCGCCTGCCAGGCCACCGACATGTCAAACATACTGATGTCCACCAGCTGCCCTTCACCGGTTTGCCCTCGATGAATGACCGCCGCCAGGATGCCGGTGACCGCGCCTAAGGCGCCGCCGCCGATATCAGCCACCTGTATACCCAAGGGAGACGGCCCGCTTGCCTGCCGCCCTGAATGGCTCATCACCCCTGCCAGCGATAGATAGTTGATATCGTGCCCCGCCCGCTGGCTGAGCGGCCCTGTCTGCCCGTATCCGGTGACTGCACAGTAGATCAGCCCTGGATTAACTTCACGTAGGGACTCAAACCCGATCCCCAGCCGGTCCATCACCCCTGGCCGGAACTGCTCCAAGACGATGTCGTAGCCGCCGCCGTCAGCGGCAACCAGTCGTCTGACCACCTCTACTGCCGCTTCCTTTTTCAGGTCAAGAAAGATTGAGCGTTTGGAGCGGTTTAGCAGTCCGTGCCAGGCGGAAATCTCTCCGTCAAAGGGGGGCATGAAGCGGACCATGTCAGCCCGGTGCGGGGCTTCTACCCGGACCACATCGGCGCCCAGGTCAGCCAGCATCATAGAGCCAAACGGCCCAGGCAGCAGCGTGGAAAAGTCGAGGATCTTAAGCGAAGAAAGTGGCCCGCTGATCATGATGTTTTACCGGCGCCGCGATCAGTCTCAGTTGCCTCTCAGCTGCTGGTCACGGCTGAATAATGCCGCATATAGGGGCATTCCAATCTAGCTGGTTCTGTTCCCTCAGAGTGGCGTCAATCCGGGCGACCAACGACGGCGGATAAGGGGTGGTGCGCCGGATGATCATGTCGGCGTGAGCGCCCAGCACTTCCATGGTGGCGGACACTCGATTGGTGGTTTCATTGACCATGAAATGCATGAAATGAATCCGTTTGGCAGAATGGCCCAAGATCCGGGTGCGAACAGCCACAGTCTCGCCAGCATGGACCTCAGCCAGGTAATGTATGAACTGCTTCAAGGCGAAGCCGCCGGCGTGCTGCGACCGGCAGTAATCCTCATCCATGCCAATGGAGGCGAAAAAGCCCCAGGCGGCTTCATCAAATATGGCCATGTACCAGCGGATGTTCATGTGCCCCATGATATCAAGATACGAGTCCGGGATTGTCTGCCGATGAAATAGCGGCAGCGATGTGAGCTGCTTAGGCGAAACCATATCCTATTCAGTGAGCCAGATCTCTAGGCTCATCCTCCCGCAGTGTGATAATGCCAAATTCCATCGACAACAGATTCGGTGATGCGCCCCTCTGCTTTCAGAAGATCCAGATACCCCACCAGCATCCACAAGCCAACGAACCGTTGGTGGATCGGGATATGGGCATACATCGTATCCAGCAGTTCGGTGGGCCGGCGGATGCCACGCTCAATATGCGCCAGGCACTCTTCTTTGCGCCGGTGAATGCGCTGCCGCTGGTGCTGGATAAGCGCCCGGTGCCCGGTGAACGGCTCGCCATGCCCGGGATAGACCCATTCGATATCCAGCGCCTCGATCCGGTTCAGGGAGTCGAGAAAACGGGGCAGTGCCGGCACTCTTTCTCCCCCCGACTCGGGACGTTCTACGATTGGGGTTGGGGTTCTGGCCAGCAGCATATCGGCGGAAATAAACTGGCGTGACTCCGGCTGGAAGAAGCAGGTCTGATAATGGGTGTGCCCGGGGGCGTAGATTACCTGCCACAGCATCCCGCCCATCTCAAGGGTGCCGTCCAGCGGGAAAGTTTTCAGGAGGGATTCAGGCACGGAATCACAGCTGCTCATCACGTTTTCCATGAACGTCAAGATCATGTCGGCAGTGTCAGCAGGAAAGCCGATGCCCTCCAGGAACGCTTCCCTGTAATAGGCGATCCGCTTCACCCACATCCCCTGAAAATCTACTACCCACGGCTGTGCCAACTCCGACACCCATATCTGGGCATTGCCCTGGGCGGCAATGTCGGCAGACTGGCCAAAATGATCGACATGGGGATGAGTGATGATGACTTTGGCCAGGTCGCTGACTTCCAGCTGGTGTTCAGCCAGCCCTAACTCCAGCGCCGCCCAGCTTTCAGGGGATTTGACGCCGGTGTCGATCAAGACCGGTTCCGGCTCCGTAAACAGGTAAGCGTTGGCCGGGCCAGCTGTGAACTCAGTAGAAAGCTCGATTCGAATTGGCTTCATAGATGATCTGTTTCCAACCTAATTGCGGCTGCTTGATGCTGTTCTTTGGCTCGATATTGGCTACGGCCGGCTGTTGGGCGAGGGCAGATCCGGCTGCAGCCAGTTGGGCGGCTCTCGATGCCACAGCCGGTAAAGCTCCACCGCCCGCTTCAGCAGTTGGATCCGTGTGGACGGGTGGAACCGCGGCTGTTCCGCCTCAAGTTCCTGAATACGCCACCAACGGAAATCACTGCCGATCATATCATCCCCCGGCACAATCTCTCCACCCTCGTAGGCCAGCAGATAGAAGTGACTGTTCATGTATGGCACGTTTTCGTCATAGTGAAACGTCTCGGCGTGGACAGTCCCCAACGGGCGCAGGTTGATGCCGGCACCACACTCCTCAAATGCTTCGCGTAATGTACCTTCCAGAATAGATTCCCCGGCCTCCATCGCCCCGCTGACCACCTGCCAACCCTGCCCGCGGCTGGGACTGTTGAGCAGCAAGATCTGCTCCGATTCATCCACGATGATCGCCTGCAGCGCGGTGGCTGTGGCGGCAAATCCACGCGGACTCTTTCCGGCGGTGAAAATTAGCGGCTGGCGGCTGGGCATCTGTCCTCCTGCTGCGATGATTATTCCAGGTTTTCCAAAAATAATCCAATGGCCTGGCCGATTTCCGCGGGGGAATCTTCCTGGATGAAATGAATCCCCGGCACGGTCACTTCCTGCTGATTAGCCCAGCTCCGGCAGAAATCACGTTGAGCGCCGATCAAGATCGCGCCTGGCTCGGCGTTGATGAACAGCTTGGGGATGTCGCTGGTTGATAGGAAACTGGCGTATTCGCTGACGATGGCCTGCACATCTGCCGGTTCCCCCTCAATCGGGATCTCCCGCGGCCAGGTCAGGGTGGGGCGGCGGGACTCGCCGGCTTCCAGGTAGCGTGCCCGGTAGACGGCCATCTCTTCTTCAGAAAGCTTCCGTATGACGCTGGCCGGAAGAATCCGTTCGACAAAAAGGTTCTTGTCGATCACCATCCCCTCACCAGCCGGGGAGCGCATCCCCTGGAAGACGGCTCGAGAAGGCTCAGGCCACTGCTGCCAGCTGAGCGGTTGCACAATCGCCTCCATATAGGCGATCGCTTGCACCCGTTCTGGAAAACGGCGGGCCCAATGGAAACCGAGCGCCGATCCCCAATCGTGGACTACCAAAGTGACCTTGCTGTCTAAA
>JAHEEY010000309.1 GCA_024640485.1 Chloroflexota bacterium
AATGCCGCCCAAAACGCGAAGGGTAATCCAGGCCGTGTCGCTGCCAGGCTGTTGCCCAGCATGGGGGCAAGCAGTTGGCCTATAGAGGAAAGCACGCTCACCAACCCCATGGCGGTGCCCGCCCGGGCTGGGCCGACTCCCTTGGTTTCCATGATGCTGGTCATCAGGATAGCCATGAAGCCGTCGCGGAAAATGCCGGCGATGATCACCGATCCCCACACCAGCGACCCTTCTACAAAGGAGAGCAGCCCCATGCCCAAGGCGAACATCAAGGAACCTGTCAGCAGGATCGCTTTACGGGAACCGATGCGGTCGGATAGGGTGGCGATGGGGATGGCCGAAATCATACTGATGCCGTGAAAGGTTGCCAGGGCATTGTCGGCTGCCGCCGCGTTCCAGCCTGCCTGGCGTAGATAGAGAGGCAGGTAGCCCAAAGTGCCCTGAATGGCACCGCTCAAGGCCAGCATCCCTGCGCCGAACAGCCACACCCCCCGCAGCCGTGCCGTTTCCTGGATTACCTGCCAGGCGGATGGGCGGCTGTCATCTGAAGTTGCCAGCTGATGTTCGGTGTCTGAGGGCTTCATGAAATACCAGGGAATGCTGATCAGAATGGTGATGATACCGTAGAAAAACAGCACATGACGCCAGCCGCCCAGCAGGGGGGAGAGGATGGTGGCGCTGATCATCGAGGCTGCCATGAAGCCCAAAGCCATGCCCATTGAAACGACGCCATTGGCCATCCCCAGCCGTTTCCTGGAAAACCAGAGGGCGCAGGTTTTGTGGACATTGGTGGGGATGGCTGGCAGCAGGAAGCCGGACAGCAGTACCGTAGCGGAAAGTGTGAAGAAGCTGTTGGATAATCCCCGCATGGCGCCGGCGACTCCTGCCAGGGCACAGGCCACCGCCAGGGTGCGGCGGGTCCCAAAGCGATCGCCGATGGAACCGCCCAGCAAGGCGGTGAACATCCCGGTTAGGGAGCCGGCACCCCAAACAGCGCCAATCTGAATCAGGCTCAGCCCTAGATCGTCGGAGATTTCCTTGAACAGCACCGGCATACACATGGTGGGCATCGCCACCGCCAGGGTGTGGGTCAAGGTTGCCACCGTGAGGACATACCACTTATACCTTTCTGACTTGCTCTGATCGTTTCTGCTCATTGGGGCTCTTACGGCGTGATTGGATGGGGATGATGATGCTATCGGCGCTGCTGCTGAGCGATCATGAGCAGACTGCCTGCGGCATGCTGCTGTGTCCTATTTCTCCGCTGCCGGGACACCGGCCCAGGAGGTGGGGGCGGCGTATTGTGGGCGGTGGGCATCCACGGGGCCGAAAGGGGCGCTGACGCCGGGTAATTCAATCTCGTCGGGCAGCTTCTCCCTCAACAGCGCCGCCACCGGATGGGACAGCAGCAGTTTTGTCAGCCGGCTCTTCGCCTGCATCAGCGGCATCCAGAATCGGGTGCCCCATGACCCCTGATACTGGCCCAGCCAGGCCACGTCATCCAAATCGATGCTGTGAGCCCACTGATCATGATCGATGGTGATGCCGTCACCAGTGGCATAATCATACAGGCTGTACAGCGCCATCAACGGCTGTGTTTTCGCTTCAGGGTAGGTGGCATGGGAGCCGGCAGCGGCGTAGCCCACCGGGTGGTTGCCCACAAAGGTGACGTCCGGGTGGCCCCACGGCTTCGTCTGGCACGATTCATGATCGGCGTAGGTGATATAGGCGGGAGGTTCCTGCGGGCGGCCGGATCCATCCAGGCGGAAGAACAGCGTCATCCCTTCCCAATCCCCCTCATGATCATTCATGCCCCCAAACGCGCTGCCCCAATTATTGTAGCTGTAGAAAAACCAATACTGCAGGCACAGATAACCGCCCTCTTTGATCTGGCGATAATAGTAGGTGTAGGGCGCCCTGGATTGGCCATACGCTTCGATAGCGCTCTCCTGGGTGGCCTGGGGGAGCAGCAGCCTGGGCAGCCCTTTGGAAGATTTGCTGTCGGATTCGTCCTCAAGCCAATGGGTCACCAGATTATTCCACCAGAATAGATGGGCGGCCCGTGAGGTCTTGGGGCTGAACCAGCTGTATACCTTGCGCGCCAATGTGTCGGTCAGCTTCGCCGGATTCAGCGTCGCCCAGCGGTACACCAGTTCCAACGCGCCCTCTCCCCATGCCGAAACGACTTCATCGCTGGTCAGGGGACCGCTGGTCACCGAACGCAGGAAGCTGGTCCGGGTGCTGCCGTGTTTCACCAGGCTGTCAGGGGTAACTTGACCTCGGGTTAGCAGCGGATTCGTCTCTCCCTTCCGGTAGAGGCTGCTGTACCGCAGCATGTCATCCACCCGCATTGGATAGAACCTCTCATTTCGGTTGAAACGCAAAATGGGGGCGTATTTCTGGTGCAGTTCCATAATTAGCTATCCTTCAGCCCCCATGGCCTTGGCGATGGGCCTTGAGGCTGCCAATGACACTATTTTCCTGGTTTAGATTGCCGCAGCCAGGATGCTGGTGAGTTCGTCATCGGACAGCGGCAGCGGGTTGCCCTTCATACTGCTGGATTTGGCTGATTTGGCGACGATCTCAGGGAAATCGCTCGCGCTGATTCCGAATTCAGACAGCGGCGGTATATCCAGATCGCGGCAGAGCGCCTGTACCCATGACGTGCCATCCGCGGCGGCAGCCAGGGGATCACCGGTCAGAATCCGGGCCGCTTTCGCATAACGGGCCAACGCCGGCGACTCCGGCAGGCGGGCGTTGAGTGCCGCCACGTTGGCCGCCATGACATGGGGCAGCAGCCGGGCGCATACCTCACCGTGAGGGGCGGGGAACATCCCGCCGATCACCCCGGCAAATCCGTGGACCGCCCCCAGTTTGGCGTTTGCCAGCGCCAGGCCGCCCAACAAGCTGGCTAATGCCATATCTTCGCGGGCATCCTGATCCGTGCCGTCTTCATAAGCCCGGCGCAGCGAGCGGGCCGCCCGGGCCAGCCCTTCCCGGCACAAGCCGTCCGTCAGCGGATTGGCTAGATGGGAGACAAATGGTTCTAACAGCTGAGTCAAGGCGTCCAGCCCGGTGCTGGCAGTCACATCAGGCGGCATCGAGTGGGTCAGCATGGGGTCTACCAGGGCAATCGTGGGCAGCATGTAGGGGCTGCGCAGGCTGACCTTCACCCGGTGTTCCGGTGAGTAGAGCACCGCGTTGCGAGTGACCTCAGCGCCGGTGCCGGCGGTAGTGGGAATGGCAATATAAGGCAGCGACGGTTTAATCAGCGGCAGGCCGCGGCCGATCAGTTCCAGATAATCCAGCGGCTCGCCGCCGTTGGTCAGCAGCGCCGCGATCGCCTTGCCGGCATCCAGGGCGCTGCCGCCGCCGAAACCGATGACCAGATCGCACTCACCTTGCCTTGCTGCCTGGCAGCCGGCCTGGACCAGTTGGATGCTGGGCTCGCCGGCGACCGTAAACGAGACCACCGATACCCCATGGTCCGCCAAATATGCCATCAGCGGCGCGGCCCGCAGGATATCTTCCCCGCTGACCACCAGTGCACGCCGGCCCAGCCCGGCAGCCAGGGGGCCGACTTCTTTCAGCCGGCCGTTTCCAAAGATGATCTGTCCCGCGGTGGCGAAATCAAAAGCCATGGCTAGTCCCATCCGTTTTCATTTGGGAAAACATTGTGGAACTTAACGGCGGTGCGCGGTTCCGCCATCATATCGGCAACGGTGTCCCGCCAGCGCTGGTAGTGGGCGGTCTCCTTGTGCTTTGCCGGATCTTCAAGGGTGCGGTAAACCTCCACCAGTTCGAAGCGGGTGGGATCGTCAAGCTGCTGGATGACATCAAAGCGGGCGATGCCAGGCTCTTTGACGCTGTTGCTGGCGTTATCCAGCGTTGCCGTCTTGAAGGCATCAATTTGGTCGGCTTTTACGTGGACGTATACGTGGACGATAAACATGGTGAATCTCCTTTCTGGCGCCTGCCATTCAATTGGGGCGAATCACGATAGGCATCCCTAGATGCTCCCTGTTACCTGTTCATCAAGTTTCTAGTCTACCTCAGTTTGAAGCATATCTCCTATTTACTGATCTGCCTGTTCATATGCTTTGCCGATTTCGTCCCTATCCGGACGAGGCAGCGGCGTTCGAGATCCCTCATCGATCTGCCAGACCATCGCCGGCCCTTCTGACACCGTTCCGATCTCGGTGCAGGGGATCCCTTCGGCTGCCAAAGCCCGGCAGATATCCCCGGCGTCGCTTGCCGGGGCGGTCAGCAGCAGCGCCCCGGAGGCGATGGTGGCCATCGGATCAAGGCCAAAGGCGCGGCAGATGCGGGCCGAGAGCGGCGGAATCGGCACCGATGAAAGGTCGACGGTCAGCGAACGGCCGCTGGCTTCTGCCAGCTCCCAAATCGCCGCTGCCAGCCCGCCTTCGGTGGGGTCATGCATGCCGCTTACCTTGCCGGCGGCGATAGCGGTCTGCGCGTCTCGCAACACCCCGATGCCTGGATCGGTCAAAAATCCAGCCGCTTGTGCTAATTCAGCCGGGCTCAATACCCCTTCCAGCCGGTGGGGAAATTCCCGGGCCAAAATGGCGGTCGCTTCAATGGGGATCCCTTTGGTCAGCAGCAGCCGGTCTCCCGACTGAATCCCCTGCGGTGTGATCAATTGATCGCGGGCGACCTCGCCGATCAGGGTGCCGATCAAGATAGGCCGGTCCAGGCCGTGGGTGATTTCGGTATGCCCGCCGATGACGCTGATGTTCATCTGCCGGCATGCTTCGAAAAGCTCGTTGGTCAGGGCGGTTACCGACGCCGTCGTGGTCTGCCCTTGAGGCAGCAGCGCGGTCACCATCAGCCAGCGGGGGACGCCGCCGGTAGTGGCGATATCGTTGCTGTTGACCTGCACCAGGTACCAGCCGATCTCATCCGTCGCGAAGGTGATCGGGTCGGATTTCAGCACCAGAAGCTGCGGGCCGCCGGTATCCAATACAGCGCAGTCCATTCCCACCGAAGGGCCGAGCAGCACGCGGGGATCGCTGCCGGGGGCATTGGCCAGCAGTTGGCTCAGCAATAGCGGTGGTAGTTTCCCCAGGGGAAGTGATTCACTCACGAAGCGTTCTCCAATTAGGCGGCCTGACGGTTTCGCCGCGATTCCGATCATGTGTGACAGCTGCCGCGTGTATTAGCGCTTGGCTGGGGAAAGAGCTCTGCAGATCCCTCCCTACTGTATCATGCTCCGGAGTGTCCTGATCCAGCGGAATGCAGCTGCGGCAGGCTGTTTAGCAGATAGAGTATATCTTTGGCGTTAAGGGGGGCAAGTCGCTGCTGCCGGCCTCTTCAACGATGCGCCCCGGATAAAAAAAGCCCTGATCGACGCATATCAATCAGGGCTTGGAATGTATTCTGATGGGTACAAATCGGCTCTTTACAGGGCTAGGCAGCCAAAGCAGGAGCCCGGTTTGAGTCCCAACGGCGGATCAGATAAATGATCGGCAGGGCCAGGAACGTCATCCACATCTTGCCGATGATCTGGCCGGTGATGAAGTCGAGGCTGCCGAAGGCCAGGCCCAGGAAGATGGCGCTGTCGGCTATGATGCCCACCAGATTGGAGCCGACCACCGCGGCGAACAGGTTGCGCTTTTGCAGCGGCGTGTAGACGAATAGGTCCAGGAATTCCGAGAACAGGAATGCCGCCCCGGAGGCTAGCGCCAGCGCTGGTGAAAGCAGGGCGGAGACCAGGGCGCCGATGATGATGCCAGCGGCCGTGTAGCCGATGCCTAGGCGTCGCTGTACCAGGTCACGCAGGGTGAAGCCCAGGCCGATAGCCAGGACGCCGGATGGGGCCATGATGCCAGGCCAGACCGGAATGAGGCAGACGCCGTTGTCGCAAACCGCACCGACATTTCCGATGAGATAATTAGCCAGGAAAATGCTGCCGATAAATAGTAGCAGGTAAATCC
>JAHEEY010000310.1 GCA_024640485.1 Chloroflexota bacterium
CGGCCGAAGCCGTACTGAACCTGGATAAACAATAGAAGGCGAACATGCAACTAGACCGATTGAAGACACTGCTGATTGATGGGGATGGGGTGTTGTGGCGAGATACCGAGCCGGTGCCGGGACTCAATCACTTCTTTGATGTCATCAAGTCGCGGGGCATCAGCTGGGCACTGCTGACCAACAACAATACTCGTCAGGTGAGCGACTACCAGGCCAAGCTGGCTGGATTCGGCATCGAGGCTGGGCACGGGCAGATATTTACCAGCTCATCGGCGACCGCCAGCTACCTGGAGAAGCGGTATGGCCCTGGCGCGGCGGTCCACGCCGTTGGTATGTCCGGACTGATTGAGACCTTAAAGGAAGCCGGTTTCCGGGTCACTACCGGCGAAGAGATGCCCGACCATGAGGTAGTGGCGGTGGCGGCGGGCATGGATCGAAGCCTGACATTCGAAAAGGCCAAAGTAGCCACCAGGCTGATTCTGGGCGGGGCTGAATTTATCGCCACCAACACCGACGGCACCTTCCCCACACCAGACGGCCTGGTCCCCGGAACCGGGATGGTCATCGGCGCTTTGAAAGGCACCACCGGTATCGAGCCGACCGTTATAGGCAAGCCGGAGAAGGGGATCTACCAGGCGGCGCTGGACGCGATGTTGGCCGACAAGGCCACCACCGCGATGATCGGCGACAAGATGGAGACCGATATCGTGGGCGCCCAGCGGCTGGGCCTGCAAACGATCGGTGTGCTCACCGGGGTAACCACGCCAGAGCAGATGGCGGTCAGCCCGATTCAGCCTGATTTAATTTGTGAAAGCATTGCCGAATTGGCGGCGCTGCTGGAAAAGGCGTAACCCGTCCGGCCCCGCAGGTGGCCATTTCGGTGACCTGTTGAGCGACTTTAACTACGATGATTTCTAGGAGGATCTACTATGCAGGAGGAAAAAGTGCGAACAATTAGTAAAGCGGAGGCGGCGGAGATGCTGCGCCTGATGTACGCGACGCGGGCATTTGAGGAGCAGGCGGAGAAGAGCTACATGATGGGCAAAATCCACGGCACCATGCATCTTTCCATCGGGCAGGAAGCATCGGCTGTGGGCTCAATCAGTACACTGGACCCGGATGATTACATCCTGGGCCACCACCGGGGACACGGGTTGTGTATCGCCAAAGGGGCGGACCTGAACCTGATGATGGCAGAGTTCTACGGCAAAGAGGCCGGCTACTGCCGCGGCCGCGGCGGCTCGATGCATATCGCCGATGTGGCCGGCGGCAATCTGGGCGCCAACGGGGTGGTTGGCGGCGGGCTGCCTCTGGCAGTTGGTGTCGGCTACGGCTTGAAGATGCGCGGCGATAAGCGGGTGCTGCTCTCTTTCTTCGGCGACGGCGCCGCCTCAACCGGCGCGTTTCATGAATCGATGATTTTGGCGGTACTCTACCAGGTTCCGGTGGTGTTCATCTGTGAGAACAACCAGTACGCCATGTCTTTCCCCGCCCGCAAGTGGACCTCCAGCGAGCGGCTGGCCGGATTCGCCGATTCCTACGGTATGCCCGGAGCGATGACCGATGGCAATAACCTGCTGGATGTCAGGGAAGCCGTACAGAAAGCGGTCGACCACGCCCGTGCAGGCGGCGGACCCTCATTGATCATCAACAACACCTACCGCTGGCGGGGCCATTCCAAGAGCGACCGCAATCGCTACCGCACCCAGCAGGAAATCGAAGAGTGGCAGGAGGCCGACCCGATCCGCCGCTACCGCAAGCTGGTCGTTGCCGATGGCCTATTTACCGACGAAGAGATCGACGACATTGAGAAAGGCGCCTATGAACAGATCGAATTGGCGCGCGTTTTTGCCGAAGAAAGCGAAGAACCTAGCGTGGAAAGCATTGAAGAAGGGGTATACGCACCATGAGAGAGATAACCTATTTGGAAGCCGTTCGCGAAGCGATGACGCAGGAAATGGAACGGGATGAAAAAGTGTTTCTGATTGGCGAAGATGTTGGCCAGTACGGCGGTGCCTTTGGCGCCTCCTTTGGCATGCTGGAGAAGTTTGGCCCGGATCGCATCCTCGACACGCCGATCACTGAATTGGGTTTGACCGGCGCGGCCACCGGAGCGGCTTTGGTGGGCATGCGGCCTATCGCCGAGATCATGTTCATGGATTTCTTGACCCTGGCATCAGAACAGCTGGTCAACCAGGCCGCAAAACTGCGTTTCATGTTTGGCGGCAGGGCTACCGTGCCCATGGTTCTGCGGACCCCCGCCGGATCGGGCACCGGCGCCGCTGAGCACCATTCCCAAAGCCTGGAGAACTGGTTCGCCCATATCCCCGGCTTGAAAGTGGTCATGCCTAGTACCCCATACGATGCTAAAGGGCTGCTGATAAGCTCTATTCGCGATAACAACGCCGTGGTCTTTGTGGAGCACAAGCTGCTCTACAAGACAAAAGGGCCGGTGCCGGAAGAGCCATACGCCATTCCCCTGGGCCAGGCGGATGTAAAGCGGGAAGGGAAGGATCTGACCATTGTGGCTACCTCTGTCATGGTCTCCAGAGCGTTAGAAGCAGCCAAGACATTGGCGGAAGAGGGTATTGACGTGGAAATCGTCGATCCCCGCACCATTCGGCCGCTGGATGCTGAACCGATTATCCAGTCTGTGATTAAGACCGGGCGAGTGCTGATTGTCCATGAGGCGGTGAAGATGGGCGGCTACGGCGGCGAATTGGCCGCCACCATCGCTGAGAGCCGGGCGTTCGGTTACCTGGATGCCCCCATTGTCCGTTTGGCTGGCCGCGATATTCCCATCCCTTACAATCGCACCCTGGAGCTCAGTGCTGTCCCGCAGGTACCGGACATTATCGCCAAGGCGCGCGAAATCGTCCAAGGCAAGGTGTAACATGGCAACTGTAGTGATCATGCCCAAGGTCGACATGGATCAGGAAACTGGAACCGTCGGTCAGTGGGTGAAGCAGGAAGGAGACAGTGTCAAGCAAGGCGAGACGATCCTGGAGATCGAGACCGACAAGGTGGCCATTGAAGTGGAAGCACCCGCTTCCGGCATCTTGAGCGGCATCCTGTTCGGGGAGGGCGAGACGGTGCCCATCGCCACCACCATCGCCTACATCCTAGAGCCAGGTGAGGCGCTGCCCTCCGGCGCCAAGCCGCCCAAGGCAGCTGCTGCTCCGGTGCCGGCAGCATCAGCCCCAGCGTCATCGGGCCCAGGCCCTGGCAGCAACGGCACCGCTAAGCGCACCGATTGGGAAGTGCCGGTCACGCCGGTAGCCCGCAACATGGCTGCCGCCACCGGACTTGATCTGTCCGCCCTTCACGGCTCTGGCCCTGGCGGAAAGGTGACCAAGAGGGATGTAGAGGATGCCTTGACCCCGCCAGCAGCTGATGCAAATCGCTACGGCAAAGTGTATGCCACCCCTGCTGCCCGCCGGGTTGCCCTCGAACGGGGCGTCCCGCTGGAGTCCGTGGGCGGCAGTGGGCCGGGCGGGCGCATTCAAGCGGCTGACGTTGAGGCTTATGAGATCGCTGTACCCGAACCGGTGACACTGCCGCCGGCGCCGCTGGCAGCCGAGTACGAGGTTGTGCCCCTGCGGGGCATGCGCCGGACCATCGCCGAACGGCTGACCAGCAGCTACCAGCAGGCGCCCCACATCGGCTTCAACCTGCGGGCTGACATGACCAAGTTCAACCAGGCCCGGGCCGAGCTGAATGGCCACGCCGAGAAGACAGGCGGGCCGCGCGTCTCGGCCACGGCGCTGCTGGTCAAGATCGTCGCTTCGGTCCTGGCCCGCCATCCGTGGTTGAACAGCTCGCTCCAGGGCGAAGAGATCCGCCTCTACCGGGAGGTCAACATCGGCGTTGCCGTCGCTTTGGAAACAGGGCTGATTGTGCCGGTGGTCCACAAGGCCGGACAGAAAGGGGTTGCCGAAATTGGCGCTGAGGTGAAGCGCCTCTCCACCGCCGCCCGAGAAGGGAAGCTGCTGCCGTCAGAAGTCCGCGGAGGCACCTTCACCATCTCCAACCTGGGCCCGTTTGGGATCGAGCAGTTCAACGCCATACTCAATCCGCCGGAGGCAGCCATCCTGGCTGTAGGCGCCACTCAGAACGAGGTGGTCGCCAACGACAGCGGCGAAATTGAAGTACGGCCGATCATGCGGGTCACCCTGACGGTAGACCACCGGGTGGTCGACGGCGCGGTCGCCGCGCTGTTCGTGGCCGATTTGAAAGCGACTATCGAGTCGCCGGTGCTGCTGCTGCTCTAGTTGGCACGACAGAGGAGAGCGCCAGAGAGATCAATAGGGGCTAGCTGCCCGCTGATAATCCAGCGTGGCAGCTAGCTCTCTTGCTTTCAATCGCCGAGGATCAGCCGGTTTCGCCGCTTTGGTAAATCTCCCACGCTTCATCCACAGAGGCGTCCTTGTGAATCATCGCCATCAGCGCTCTGGTGACCGCGGTTGGATCGGGGTGTTGGAAGATATTCCGGCCGTAAACCAGCCCCTTGGCCCCTTGCTGTAGAAAGGCATAGCTCTTCTCAAAGACGCTTCTCAGCTCTGCTTTGCCGCCGCCGCGCACCAGCACCGGACAGCCAGCGGCTTCCACCACAGCGCGATAATCATCTGGATCTTCAGTGGGGTCAGCTTTGATCACATCAGCCCCTAGTTCTACCGCCTGCCGCACCAGGGAGACGATCAACTCCTTGCTGCCGGACGACCTGAACCCGCCGTTTACCGGATCGGCCTGCATCACCAGCGGCTCCACCATCATCGGCATCCCATAGGTGTCGCACTCAGTCCGCAGCAGCCCTACATTCCTGACCGTTTGGCGATGCAGTTCCGGCTCCCCATCCAGCATCAGCAGGTTGCAGACAACGCAGGCGGCATCGGCCCGCAGCGCCTCCAGGATAGGGCTGCGTTCGTCTTGCAGGATGTTGTACAGGCCATCTGTCGTGCCGCGGTTGTAGGCGTTGCCCACATCAACCCGCATCACCAGCGCCGGCTTGTTCTTGCCGCCGATTCGCTGCAGCAGCTGGCTTTGGCCGGCGCTCATCTGGATGGCGTCGGGCCCTGCTTCGACCAGCTGGGCGATGACCCGGGGCATATTTTCCAGCCCTTCCAGGAAACGGGTTTCATTAAAGACGCCGTGCTCAACCGCCACATCCAGGCATTTGCCCGAGATGTTGAACATCCGGTTTAATCGCGCTTTCCCCGAAATCGACATATCCATCTCCTCAACTAGACGATCTTGATCACCGTTTTGCCGGTCGAATGGCCCGCTTCAACAACGGTGTGTGCCTGGTCCAGCTCTTCCAGCGAAAACACATTGGTGACGAACACCTTTATCTGACCGGTGTCAATCAGCCGGGCGGCTTCAGTCAGCATGCCCGTTTGAAGTACCCTGGCATCGTGCATCTTGAAATGCATCGGCGTCAGCATCAGCTCATAGCTCAGGCTGAGATTGCGCAGCTTTGCCAGTCCAGCCGCCTCTTTGCCGACCGCCGGCGCATCCAGGGTGACCACCTCTCCGTACACTTTCGCGGCAGGGAAGGAGTCGGTGAACAGTTGACCGCCCACCACATCAAAAACAATATCAGCCCCTTTGCCATCGGTGAGCTGGAGCACCGCTTCGACGAAATCTCCTTCCCGGTAGTTGACACAGTGATCGGCGCCCAGCGACTCGGCGAAAGCTGCCTTCTCATCGCTGCTTATGGTGGTGATAACCGTCGCCCCTGCCTGTTTGGCGATCTGAATGGCTACGTACCCGACGCCGCCAGCCCCGCCGTGAATCAACACCGTCTGTCCTGCCTGAAGCGAGGCGCGGTCAAACAATGCCTCCCATGCCGTCAGCCAGACCAGCGGGACCGATGCCGCTTCAACCATGGTCAAGGTCTGCGGTTTGGCTGCCAGATAATCCTGGTGGACGATGGT
>JAHEEY010000016.1 GCA_024640485.1 Chloroflexota bacterium
TTGACGTTAGTTAAACGTAGAACGCCACAATCTTTGTGGCGTTTTTGCGTTTTCCCGGAAATGCTCGTTTGGTTTTTCAGCCCCAGCCGGTGTTGTTTCAGGATAACCGTTGGGAAATGTGCTCCGCACCACGGTCGATTCAGTGACCTTGGCGCAATCCATGACGGCCCCACCCCACACATTCGGCAAACTAGGCGCGCAGACCAGGCTGCACAACACAGGCGACCCAGTCGCCCATGCTTAGGGTTTCAAGCAGAGTGCCGCCGGCATCACTAATGGCCTGCTCTATTTCACCTAACTGCTGATCGAGGATGCCGCTCAAAACCAGCCTGCCGTTATCCGCCACGTAGTCGAGGAGTCCATCTTCGGCCAACAAGGTGATGATGACTGGCGCCAGGATATTGACTACGACAATTTCCCAATGTTTCTCGGCTACCGACGCCAACGTCCCAATCCTGATCTTCACCTGATCCTGAACATGATTCTGGGCGACATTATCTGCTGCCGCTTTAACAGCGATGTCATCGTTATCGACGCCCAGCAGCTCCGCCGCCCCTAGTTTGGCAGCAGCGATGGCAAGTATGGCCGAACCGGTACCCAGATCCAAAATGCGCATGCCTGGCTGAACAAGTTTCTCCAGCGCCAGCAGACACATTTGGGTCGTTGGGTGGGATCCGGTTCCAAAGGCCATGCCCGGGTCCAACACCACCACGATGTCATCATCAGCCAGTTGAGCACCGCTGCCGGAACCGGCATCCAATGGTATCCAGCTGGGCTGAATCCAGAGCTTGCGTCCTACACGAAAAGGCTGGTAGTTCTCTTTCCAGGCGTTGGCCCAATCTTCGTCTTTGAGTTCAGTGAATCTGGGGGCCGGCAGTGGATACAACCTACCGAGGTGATACATGATCTCCTCGATACGATGCCTCAGTTCGGGGGAATCATCTGCTTCGGAGACATAGATTTTGACGGTTACGGTGGACTCCAGCGCGTTGGGATCGAGATCGGTCTCATCACCCATCTGCTCCAGCGCTACACCGCCGTCATGGGCAAAGGGACGCAGGGCTTCCGCCACGGCCTCAGCGCCCTCGCCATCAGTTTCAACGCTTATCTCAAGCCAATACATCATGTCCCCTTTAATCCATCATTAGCCGGCCCACGTTTGCCGTTCGGCCGGCTGCGAGTAATAGGAGGACAGCTAGAGGCCAAACACATCACCTAGAGCGTTCTTCAGCTGGCTGAGAATACCTCTATCCCGCTGGGCGACGACTTCTCCGCCCAAGGTCCGTGCCAGCTCTTCAAAGAGCTGTTTCTGATCATCATTGAGATTCTTGGGTGTGGCAACCTGAATCATAATGTGCTGATCACCGCGCCCCATGTGGCTCCCTCGGCCGCTGCGGTCCAATCTGGGCACCCCTTTTCCTCTGAGGCGATACACTTCGCCCGACTCCGTACCAGGGTTGAGGGTGATCATCTCATCACCGTCGATGGTTGGCACAGACACCTCATCACCCAATGCGGCCTGAGCCATGTTGATCTTGAGGTCCAACCAAATATCATCACCACGGCGCTGGAAGTATTTGTGATTCTTCACATGCAGCAGCACAAACAGGTTTCCTGGAGGCCCGCCAGCAACACCCGGTGCCCCTTCGCCTGTAAGCCGGATCTGGGTGTCGCTGTCCACACCAGCCGGGATCTTTACTTTCAACGTCCTCGACCGCTGAACCTGTTTCTGCCCGCTGCAGGTCTTGCATAGATCCGGGATCAGTTCACCGGTACCCTGGCAGGTAGGGCAAGTCGTGACGTTGACAAAGGAACCCAATATCGACTGCTGCACTCTACGGACTTCACCCGAACCGCTGCAGCTGGTACAGCTGATAGGCTTGCTTCCGGGCTCGGCTCCGGAACCATTGCAGCCGTCGCAGATCTCCGGCCGAGTCACGTCAATATCTTTCTCAATTCCAAAAACGGCTTCTTCAAACGAGATCGTCAAATCATAGCGAAGATCAGCACCCCGGCGGGGCCCGCCTCGGCGCCGGCGGCCGCCGAAACTGCTGCCAAAGAATTCCTCAAAAATGTCGGAAACGTTGCCGAAACCGCCAAAACCAGCCGAACCGCCATTTTGGACACCGGCGTGTCCATAGCGATCATATGCGGCTCTGCTATTGTCATCCGACAAGACTTCGTACGCTTCGCTTATCTCTTTAAAGCGTTCGCTGGCGTCATCATCCTTGTTTACATCGGGATGAAACTGGCGAGCCAGGCGACGATACGCCTTTTTCATTTCGTCCTTGGTTGAGTTTCGCCCAACCTCCAGGACTTCGTAGTAATCTCGTTTTTCTGCCATTATTTACCTAGAAACAGCAGGTGAGCGCACAAGGTAGTTTCACGCTCACCTGCCATTCAATTATTCTCGAACCTAAGCGTCGCTGAACTCGCCTTCAATGACGTCATCGTCAGGCGCTGATGTCTCTTCTCCTGCAGCAGACGGACCTGGCTGCCCATCGGCCTGCTGCTGCTGGTACATGGCAGCACCAGCCTCTTGCATGACCGTCTGCAGCTGTTGGGCAGCAGCTTGCATGGCGGCGACATCGCCACCTGCCAGCGCCGATTTGGCCGCGTCAATCTGGTTCTGCACCGCCGCTTTCTGCGCTTCGGACAGGCTTTCGCCGTTATCAGTCAGGAACTTCTCCGCTGAGTAAACGGCGGAATCGGTGATGTTTCGGGCTTCGACGCCTTCCTTGCGCTTAGCATCCTCCGACGCATGCTGCTCGGCGTCGGTTACCATATTCTCGATTTCCTTGTCGCTCAAACCACTGGAAGGCATGATCTGCATGGCCTGCTCGCGCGCAGTTGCTTTATCCTTGGCAGTCACGTTCAGAATGCCGTCAGCATTGATATCAAAGGAGACCTCGATCTGAGGGACACCGCGCGGTGCTGGGGGAAGGCCGTCTAGAATGAAACGGCCCAGGCTCTTGTTATCGGCAGCCATCGGCCGTTCGCCCTGAAGCACATGGATTTCCACCTGCGTCTGACTATCGGCAGCGGTTGAGAAAACCTGGCTCTTGCGAGTTGGGATGGTGGTGTTGCGCTCAATCAAGGCGGTAGCAACGCCGCCCAAGGTCTCGATGCTCAGCGTCAAGGGGGTGACATCCAGCAGCAGCACGTCTTTGACGTCGCCGCCCAGGACACCCGCCTGAATGGCAGCACCCAGAGCGACCACCTCGTCGGGATTGACGCCGCGATGGGGCTCTTTGCCGAAGAACTTCTTGACCGCTTCCTGAATAGCCGGGACGCGGGTCATACCGCCGACCAATACTACCTGGGTAATCTCCGAAGTGGTCAGGTTGGCATCCTTAAGTGCCAGCCGGCAGGGCTCAATGGAACGCTGAACCAGATCCTGGGTCAACTGATCGAACTTCGCCCGGGTCAAGGTCATGTTGAGATGCTTGGGGCCGCTGGCGTCAGCGGTGATGTAGGGCAGATTCAGTTCAGACTGCATGGTGGTAGAAAGCTCAACTTTAGCTTTTTCGCACGCTTCCCGCAGCCGCTGCAGTGCCTGGCGATCATTCCGTAAATCTATGCCTTGCTCCATCTTAAATTGGTCGGCTGCCCAGTCGATAAGCTTTTGGTCAAAGTCATCTCCACCCAGGAAGGTATCACCATTGGTTGACTTGACTTCAAATACGCCGTCGCCGACTTCCAAGATGGAAATATCAAAGGTACCACCACCCAAGTCGTAGACGGCGATCACCTCTTCTTTGTCGTTGCTCAAACCATAGGCCAGCGAGGAAGCGGTGGGCTCGTTGACGATTCGGAGCACTTCCAAACCGGCGATCTTACCAGCATCCTTGGTCGCCTGGCGCTGGCTGTCATTGAAGTATGCCGGCACGGTGATAACCGCTTGTGTCACCGGCTGCCCTAAATAGGCCTCGGCATCGGTCTTGATCTTCTGCAGGATCATTGCCGAGATCTCCGGCGGCGAATATTCGCGGTCGTTCATCACCACCCGAATGTCGCCATTGGGTGCCTTACGCACTTCGTAAGGGACGTAGCCGCGAGCGCGCTCTACTTCCGGATCATCATATTTGCGTCCCATGAACCGTTTTACGGAGTAAACGGTATTTGCTGAGTTGATCACAGCCTGCCGCTTGGCCACTTGACCAACCAGCCGTTCTCCCGTTTTGGAGTTTGCAGCAACCACAGAAGGAAAGAGACGGTTCCCCTCTGAGCTGGGAATAATTACAGGCTCGCCGCCTTCCATAACAGCTACAGCCGAGTTTGTCGTTCCTAGATCGATGCCAATTATCTTGCCCATATTCTCTCAACCTCACTTAAATTTCACTTGATGGGTGTTTCTATTCAGCTACGTAAACCAGCGCCGCTCGTATGACACGATCGCCCAGCTGATAGCCCTGTTGTAATTCTTTAGTTACCACCCCACTCTCATATTCTTCCGAAGGCTCTTGCATAATTGCCTCGTGCAAGTTGGGGTCAAATGGCTGTCCCACCGCCTGAATCGGCTTGACGTTCCAACCATCCAAAATTGTCTGCAGTTTCCGTTGCAGAAGGGTAATCCCTTCCAGCCAGCTGTGTTCCTGGATGACCTGAGGCACGTCGTTCATGGCTCGATCCAAGTCATCTAGCGCCGGCAGCAGCTGGGTTACGACGTTGGCGGTGGCATTGATGTATGACTCAGCACGCTGCTTTTCCATCCGCTTGCGGGCATTGGAGAACTCAGCCTGCGCTCGCATCCAGCCGTCCAGATTCTTGGCAGCCTCAGCACGAGCGGCCTCCAGCTGCGCTTCGATAGACAGTTCCTCGGGCTCCGCTTGATCGGCAGGCAGGTCAGCTGTTTCCGCGGAATCACCCTCTGTCGATTCTGGGACCAATTCTTCTACTTCTTCCAATTCTTCCGGCTTTCCATTCTTGTTGTTCAGTTCACTCACCTAGATTCACCTTGTCGTTTACGGTTTCTTGCGGCGGTTCTGGTTTTGGCGCTTCCGAAAAATACTCGTATACAAAACCAGACATCAGATCAGCAATGTAACGTACTACAGCGACGTTGCGATCATAGGCCATTCGTGTTGGGCCCACCACGGCGACGGTGCCGCTAAATTGTTCCACTACCCCATACCTGGAGAGAATGATGGTACAGTCTCTCAACTCCTCCCAACGTCCTTCGCCACCGATGACAACCTGTACACCAACGGCGTCGGGAGGCTGAGCCTCAGAAATCACATTGGCCAATAATGCCCGCTCTTCGAGTATCCGTACCGCCTGGCGGGTCCCGGCATCCTCAAGTAGATTGACCAATCCATCTCGATATATTTCGCGAATGGACCGATCATCTGCTCGCCCCAGGACATCGGAAATGAGCTTGATAACATCTTTTTCCAAGGCCTCAAGCTGCCTTCCGGCGGCCTCAGCTTCTTCAGCCGTGGCGTTGGCAAGCAACAGATTGAGCCGGTCAGCGACATAGCTCAGCTGCGCTTGGGGCACTGGCTCAGCCAGCGTCAGCATCTGCTGATTCACTTCCCCACCGACCATGACCATGATCATAAGTACCAGCCGGCCCTGAGTCGATATCAGCTGCAAGTGCTTGAACCGATTAGGGTGCACCTGAGGGGCGGTGACAAAGCTGGCAAACTGAGAAGTGCGCGACAAAATCGCGGCTGCCAAGCGCATCCATTGTCCCAGCTCCAGACGAGCTTGGTGGAACTGATGCCGAATCATCTGGCGCTCATGAAGAGGCAGGCGAAATTCACCCAGCAGCTTTTCAACGAAATATCGGTATCCCGACTCTGTAGGGATTCTGCCTGCGGACGTGTGCAGCTGAGCCAGGTAGCCCATCTCGCCCAACGCGGCCAGCTCATTGCGTACGGTGGCCGAACTGACATCCATCCCGTATTGCTCAACCAAGGTCTTCGAACCCATGGGTGAACCGGTACCGATGAAGCTGCGCACCACCATGCCCAAAATCAGTTCCTGGCGCTTGGTTAATGGCTGTAGCATATAGGTCACTTACAGATCAGAGACTAGCAGCCGTTTCCAACTCTAGTCTCTCATTCTTAATCTCTATTTGATTCTGTAAACTCCGTTAGCACTCGCCGTTTTGGAGTGCTAATGGATATCAACAGTTAATATAACATGCCGGAAAATCGACGTCAAATAAGAACAATGTTAGATTCGTTGGCCATTTTCAGAGGAAAAAACTGCTATGAACCGATCGAGCCGCCAATGGGTTCGCTCTCCGCGCCTTCTTCCATTTCGGGTCCGTGAGAATCGTTCTCTCTCTCGAATATCTGCCAAACTGTGCGCAGAATGATTTTGACATCCAACAAGATGGACCAATTCTCAGAATACCACAGATCGTATTTGGTGCGTTCGTTGATTGAGGTATCCCCTCTCAACCCATTTACCTGTGCCCATCCTGACATCCCCCCTTTCTCACGATGACGCTCCATATATCGGGGGACGATCTCACGAAACTGGGCCACGTAGTGGGCCTGTTCAGGCCGGGGCCCGACCAAGCTCATTTCCCCAAGAAAGACATTGATAAGATTAGGCAGCTCATCCATTTCAATCTTGCGCAGAAACGCGCCAAGTTTGGTTTGGCGGGGATCGTTATCTGTGGTCCAGCCAGGTCCGTCCTTTTCCGCATCCTTGCGCATGGAACGGAACTTGAGCATTCTAAAGGGCTTGCCGTCAAGGCCCATACGTTCCTGCACAAAGAATACGGGGCCGGGTGATTCCAGCTTGATGGCAACGGCAACCAACAGCATGATGGGCGACAAGAATATCAGCCCGATGGCGCTGCCCAACATGTCCATCAGACGTTTGAAAATCAGCATGTAGCCGCGGAGGGCGAAGTCACGGACGGAGAGCAGCGGCAGCCCGCCCAATTCATCGATACTTGCCTGAGAAGTCACATACTGGAAGACGTCGGGGAAGATCTTGATGGAAACTCGCCCACGCTCACAATAGGAAATCACCCGCATGGTCTCGCGGTGTCCTTTTTCGGGCATCGCGATGATCACTTCATCGACGGACAGCTCTTCGATGAGCCGGGGCAGATCCTCTGGAACGCCAATGATGGGTACATCCAGCACTTCAACAACGTCCCCAGGCTCATCGATGATCCCTAGAAGCTCATATCCCAAATGAGGTGACCACAAGATGCGCTGCAGAATGATTCGGGCGACGTCACCGGTGCCGATAATCAGCAGCCTGTCTTTTCCCAGCCCAACTTTCCGCAGTTGGGCCCGGAGGAATTGATGCAGCGCCCTTCCGATCATGATCAGCACGATAGCCAGAAGCCAGGCATAAATGATCATGGCCCGGGGATAATCCAGTACGATTTCGTTGCCTTTGAATACAAAGGTAGATACCGCAACTGACAGCAAGGTGCCTATTGAGACTGCCGCGAAGACGTAATAGAATTGGTCAACCCGTGATACAGCGCGAGGGATATAATAGAGGCGGTAGAAAAACAGAGCCAGAATGATGGCAAAAACAAATACTGCCATCAATCCCATGTAGCTGGACAGCGGTGCCTGATAGCTGAGTTCATCGGGCCAAGGCAGCCTAATCCTCAATTGGTAGGCGACGATAAAGGCAGCAGCCACCAAGATAGCATCCAGCAGGACCAGGGTTACCGAGTAAATTGTGCGCAATTTTTGCGTGTTCATATTTTTGCTCATATTGACGATCGACTCAATTTTAGCATAGGACAAGAACTGTTCAAACAAGGATCCCCTCTATGACGTCCCGTTCGCGATCAACGGTGCTTTCACTGTTGATAGGATTTTTAGCTTTCAGCGCCGGCTACCTGCTGGCGCAGTCCCCAAGCGCCCCAATCACCCTATTTGGGCCGCAGTCAACCACGCCAGATGAAGCCAGCGCTCAATTCGACTCCTTTTGGGAAGTATGGGATCTGGTTCACCGGCGCTTTTTCGACCAGCCTCTGGACGACGGCCGGCTGATAGAAGGAGCTATCGATGGCATGTTGGCAGTCCTTGATGATCCCCACACCAGATACCTTTCCCCTGAAGATGAGGCCAACGCCCGGGAGAACATGGATGGCTCGTTTCAGGGAATCGGAGCCGAGGTGGAAGAAGTCGATGGGGCGGTGATCATCGTCTCTCCAATAGATGGGTCGCCGGCGCAAGAAGCGGGATTGCTGCCCGGAGATATCGTCCGACAAGCGGACGGACAGGACCTGACAGGAATGAATCTCGATGAAGTGGTGGGATTGGTGCGCGGGCCTGCCGGTGAAGCAGTTGTGCTGCAGATAGAGCGGGACGGCATCCTCTTTGAGGTAGAAATCGTCCGAGATGTGATCAAGTTGGCCAGCGTTCGCTCTGAAATGTTGGAAGATGACATCGCTTATATCAGGCTGAGCCGCTTCGGCAACACAACCACCCAGGAGCTTGAAGACAGCCTAGAAGCGCTGCTGGCAGTTAATCCGCAGGGATTGATCCTGGATCTCAGGAGAAATCCGGGCGGCAGCCTGGATACGGTGGTACAGATCGCCGACCAGTTTCTGCCGGAAGGTACTGTTCTGTTGGAGAGATTTGGGGATGGGCGTGAGCGCGTCCTTGATTCGACCCGGAAAGGGATGGCGGAAGAGATTCCCATGGTCGTCCTAGTCGATGAAGGAAGCGCCAGCGCCTCGGAAGTGCTGGCAGGAGCGATCCAGGATCGAGAGCGGGGGATATTGATAGGACAGCAGACTTTTGGCAAAGGGACCGTGCAAACCTGGCACCGGCTGGCAAACGGCGGCGGCGTCCGGATCACTGTGGCCCGGTGGCTGACCCCCAATCAATCATGGATTCATCATCAAGGCTTGACGCCCGATTACTCAGTGAAGCTGCCGGACCCAGCGGAGAGCCAGGCGGAGAGTGAAGACACGCAGCTTCAGGCGGCGATCGCCTATCTTCTAGGCCAACCGATTGATAGTCTGTTGGATACCGGCGAGTAGGGATATTGATGAGCCGGGTTGAATCCCTTAGGAGTGATGTGACATCTGGCTTTTCACGACGGCAGCCTGGCGCAGGATAGACTCCGCGCCGCCAATGGCATGTTCGCCGTGGGTGCCCAGCATGGCCGCCAGCTCGCCGATCCGGCCGGATTGATCAAGATTGACCACCGCGGTGGTGGTGCGACCCTGTTTCACCTGCTTGCTGACGTGAAAATGGGTATCGCCGTAGCCGGCAAGTTGGGGCAAATGGGTTACCACAATGACCTGATGCTGATTGCTGGAGGCCAGCTGCCACAATTTGCGTCCGGCCACATCGCCGACTCTCCCGCCGATCCCTTGATCGATTTCGTCGAAAATCAGGGTTGTGGTGCCGTCAACCGCTGTCAAGGCGGTCTTTAGCGCCAACATCAGCCGGGAAGTCTCGCCGCCGCTGGCAACTTTGGCCATCGGTTTCAACGGTTCCCCCGGGTTGGTGGAAATCAAGAACTCCACCCGATCGGCGCCGCTCTTGTCAAAGGACAGCCGCTGCTCTTCACCTTCCACGGTGAAGTAGATGCCGTCATCAGCCGGCAGCAGATCAAAAGCGACGCTGAAACGGGTGCCGACCATCTGCAGATCCGCGAGTTCTCGCTCCACCGCTTGGGCCAGCCGCTCTGCCGCGGCCTTTCTCTTTTGAGACAGCACCATGGCCAAATCACCGATATGGCGAAGGCAGCGCTCTTCTTCTTTGGCCAGCGTCGATGCCCGCTCCTCGCTGGTTCCAATCTGGTCCAGCTCTTCCTGGGCGGCCGTTCCCCAGGACAGTATCGCCCCAATATCATCCCCGTATTTACGCTTCAGCGTGTTGATCAATTCCAGACGTTCCTCAACGAAATTGAGCCGGTCTGGATTAAACTCGAGCTCTTCCAGATAGTCCTGCAAATTCGCGGCGATCTCACCAAACTGAAATGCGAGCCCCTGCAGCGTCTCCAATGATTCTGCCTGGCTGGCATCAAAACGGGTCAATTGACTCAAGGCTCTTTCGGTTTGGCCCAGCATGTCAGAAATGGACTCGGACTCGTCATCTTCCATACCAGTCATCAAGGCCAACGCCTCGCCGGCATGTTTCATCAAATGCTCCGCGTTTGCCAACCGCACACGCTCTTCGCGCAGCTCTTCTTCCTCGCCAACCTTAAGATTGGCGGCGTCAATTTCCTTGATTTGAAATGTCAGCATGTCAATTCGCTGTGCGTGCAAGCGCTGATTCTGCCGCAGCGCGGCCAAATCATGCTGAATCCTCCTCAAATTGCCTACCTGCAGGGACAGATCCCTCTGTTCCGCCTGCAAGCCGGCAAAGGCATCCAGCAGCGGCAGATGCGATCTAGGCTTGAGCAAGGAGAGATGTTCACCCTGGCCGTGAATATCAATCAGGGGCTCAGCAATCTGGCGCAGGAGGGCAAGATTGACTGTTCTCCCGTTTACGCGGCAGATGCTGCGCCCGTTGGAGCGAACTTCGCGGGCCAAGGTCACGAAACCAGCGGAATCGTCCTCCAATCCTTCCGTTTCCAGGATCGGTAAAATCGTGCGCCTGGTGGTTTCGTCGACCTCAAAAACGGCCTCCACATACGCTTCCTGGCAGCCGGCACGGACGAAGGTGCTGTCGGCCCGATCCCCAAGGACCAGGGCGACCGCATCAAGGATAATGGACTTGCCTGCGCCTGTTTCGCCGGTCAGCACATTGAAACCGGCAGCCAATTGGAGGCGAAGCTCATCAATAATGGCGAAATCGCGGATGTAGAGTTCAGACAACATAGGCTTTATGATTTGGTTGGTCTAAGACGAGGCGGTGGTCTCATCAGCAGTCTGTTTACGGCGATGTGCCCAAAAAGCACCGTCTTCGATTTACCTTCACCCTTTCAATTGCCGCCCGGGCAGCTGGCGCTCATCTGCCAGCCGCTGTCCCCCTATCATTTCATCTGATAGAAAGCAGCGCTGGACGCCACAAACAGATAAATGCCAGCCGATATGGTAATCGTTTGGAAGATCAAGACTGGCACAAGGACGCCAATGACAATGGTGGCAGCGACCAGATGGGGCATGTAACGCCCGCGCCTGCGGCCGATGACCCGGCGGGTCACCTGGCCGATCAGGCGGCCAACGGCGCCGCCAATGAACAGCATCAGGAATAGGAAGAAATAGCCGCCGCCAAAGCGGAAGGCCGCGTAGCCCGCGATTAAGCTTAACGGGATAGCAACCAGCGGCGCCAACAGATAATCCAGCGGAGTCGCTGTAAAAAACACGGCTTCAGCTTCCCGAATGCATGTTGGGCAGCGATAGCCGACAGGCGTCTTTACCGCGCATGAGGAACAAATGGGTTGACCGCAGCTGTAGCAGCGCAGCGACGTCTCTTGCTTGGGATGTCGATAGCAGAACAATTCAAAGCTCTCGGCAGCTGTTTCGTCTGCGTGATCTTGTCCCGCATCACGCTTCTGTTCCTGCAGCAGGGCTGCCGATTCGACAGGGGTACTGATATCAGCGACCTTGTCCGCAGTTTCAGGCTTGTCCAACCGAGCGGTGGCCTCGGCCAGCCACTGCTTTGAACTGTCAAAAGGGCTGCCAGGGGCTTCTGGAGCGCTGTCGGCCTCCTGTGGGACTGGAGGTTCCACGCCGGAAAGTATTGCCAGGCCCAACCTGGCATCTTCATTATCCGGATTGAGTGACAGCACCTCTGTGAAAGCCGCTGATTTCTCGGCTTCGTCCGCTGAAACGGCAGCCAACCCCAGCCATGCTGCTTCAACTTGGGGATCTTCCCGAATGATCTGCCGGTACAACTCAGCCGCCGCGGCCCGTTTACCAGACTCAGCGACTCTTTCCGCCTGCCGAAACAATGATCGTCTTCGTTGCTCACTTAATGCCATAGTTCTCTATGTTGTTATTGGAACCAATCGCCATGATTAGGCCAATGACGGCGGGTTCGCTAAGGCTGGTTGAAACCTAAACGCCCCATCAATCTGCGATAGAAATAGCCGGCGCTTTCCACGCGGGCGAAACAAGAAGCATGCTCATGCTTTCGAATAACTACTTCGTCGCCGTTTTGCAAAATCAGCCCTTCCTGCCCATCGGCAGTCAGCTTGGCCTCATGATCCATCTCCACTTTGATCGAAATCACGGCCCCTTCGTGCAGAACCAGCGCTCTATTTAAGGTCAAATGTGCGGCCACGGGCAGCACCAGGAAATTTTGGAGCTGCGGCGGCATCAACGGGCCTCCGGCAGCCATGGAGTAGGCGGTGGAACCGGTTGGCGTAGCCACAATCAAGGCATCAGCGGTATATCCGGTGACAAAATCACCGTCCACGTGAAGTTGGAATCTGACCACCCGCATTTGGGCGCCGCGTCCAACGACGAGGTCGTTCAAGGCAATAAAGCTGTCCATCACCTGACCATCGCGGCGTAAGCTGGCGTGGAGCATCAGCCGGTTTTCGCGCCAGTAATTGCCGTCAAGCACCTTGCCTAATTTTTCCCGCCAGTTATCCGGCTGGGCCTCACTCAAGAAACCCACACGGCCCATGTTGATACCAAAAATGGGCACATCAAAGGGAAGGGCCAGACGAGCGGCATGGAGGGTTGAGCCATCACCACCCAGCACGACAAGCAGGGAAGAGTCTTCCATCAAGGAAGATACTTCCTCTTCAGCGTCCAGGCCCAGCGCCCACGATTCGACCTCATTTCCTGTCAGCCACTCCTGAATTTCGACGGCCACTGACAGCGATTGATGAATCTTTGGTTGGTAGACAATGCCAATTCGTTTCATAGTAGACAGCGTAGATATCCAGCCTTTGCAACTGGCAGGTGTTCAGGAAGAACGATCTGCTAGCCGTTTTTGACCCAGTCAACGATTTCCGACAGCGGAACACGGGCCTGGTCTCCACCGGTCAGCGGACGCACCGCCACGAAACCTTCTTCCAACTCTGATTCCCCGATAATCAGGGCGAATTTCACTTCACTACGGTTGGCTTCTCGCATCTGGCTTTTGAGACTGCGCCGCTCTCTGGCGAACGCCAGACGGGTGCCTATCCCGGCCTCGCGCAGGCGGTAGCACAGTTGAACGGCCGCGATCTTGGTAGCGCCTCCGAAGTGAGCGACCAGGGCGATTGGTTTGGCCGATTCCGGCGGCTCGATGCCTTGCTGCTTCAGGCCCATCACGATACGTTCAATACCGCTGCCGAAACCAACGCCAGGTATGGACGGGCCGCCGATGGCTTCAGCCAATCCGTCATAGCGGCCGCCGCCGCAAACCGCGGCCTGTGCGCCAATTCCTTGGGCCCACACTTCAAAAACCGTTTTGGTGTAGTAGTCCAATCCGCGAACCAACCGGAAATTGATAGTGTAGGATTGCTCCATGTTGTCCAGCATCAGCCGCAAATCGGCGAAATGGGCAGCACAGTCCTCACAAAGATGGTCAACGATATGCGGGGCTGATGCCAACAACTCATCCATGCCGGGCTCTTTGCTGTCAAGAACGCGCAGCGGGTTCTTCTCCAGCCGCTCATTGTCAATGGGCGCCAGCTTGCCCGCGTATGTGGAAAGGTATGCGGTCAGCAGTTCCAGATAGCCGGGCCGGCAGTGCGGGCAGCCGGTGCTGTTGAGTTGAAACGTCAGACCCTGGTACCCAAGGTCCCGGTACAGGTTCATCGCCAACATCATCACTTCTAAGTCTGCGGCGGGATCCGTCTCACCCAAGATCTCGGCGTCGAATTGACTGTGCTGCCTAAAGCGCCCGGCTTGGGGCCGCTCACGACGGAAGATAGGTCCCATCGTAAATATTTTCACCGGCTGAGGCCAGCTAGACATGCCGTTCTGGATATGGGCTCGCATCACCCCGGCGGTGAACTCCGGACGCAGGGCAATGCTGCTGCCGTCGGGCTCCTCGATGGTATACATCTCTTTCTGCACAAAGACATCTGAAGCTGTCCCCACCCCGCGGGCAAACAATTCAGTATCTTCAATGATGGGTACGTCAACCCGCTCAAACCCGTACCGCTGTGCTAGATCTGTAGCAGCGTGAATAACAAAATCCCAATAGCGGCGATCTTCCGGCAATACATCCTGCATCCCTTTCGGCCGCTGCAAACTCTTTTTTGCTGACAACAGAACCTCCAAATACTCAGTAATCGATCTAGGGCAATTATAGCCGCATCCGGCTGTATGAACAGGGGAATGGCGAAATCGCTCATGGAATCTCAAGGCATTTTCGCCTTTTATTTCCTCTAGAACCGAAAGCGTTCGGTAAAAATTGAATTGGTTTCGGGCTGCCAGACAGCGGATTGGCGGCGAGATTTGTGTTTGGGCAGGATGGGAAACAAAGAAAGGGGTAAGAGGCTAGCGAGCATTGGCAGACATCTTCTGCAGCTGATGGTGAAAGCCCCTAGAGGCGACACGCTAAGCCAGCAGCTGGCTGATCAGGTAAAGGCTCCGATAGCACAGCTAGACCAGGCTTTCATTGCAGCTGCTTCGAACGCCGCAGTTGGCGCATCGGGCGGGATCGTCGTGGTTCCGGGCCTGGGTATTTTCTCGAACTGTGGCACGCATCTCCGTCAGAAGATCATGGAGGTCAGCCTCCAGATCAGGCGTGTAGTCGATGGCGAATGCTTTGTCTCGATACTGCAAAATACCATAGCTGGGACGCACGCCGTAATTCTCTTCTACCAACAAGCAGTATGCAGCCAGTTGGAGCACATGCCCCTCCCGAGGTGCTGTTGGCGCGTATCCCGACTTGAGTTCTACGGGAATGAGGGAACCGTCGTCAGACTCAACCAGATAATCCGGCTTTCCTACCAGGCGCAGACTGGCAGCGTGCAGCACATGGTGGTTGGCAAACCATGTCTCGTTGTCGGTATAGATGACCTCCCCGTCGGGCAACTGGGTCTCAGATCGCAGATGCTTTGAACGGGACAGCATCCAGACCGCAGCGATCAACAGCAATAGCAGCAGCCACAGGGATCCGCTGCCAGAGAGAATAGCTGACATCTCTAAAGCCCGAACCTCAGGGTCAGAAGCTGAAAGGTGGCAATCGCGACAACGGCAAACAGCAAGGCGTAGCCGGCCCATCTAGCCCATAGGGAACGGCTCCAAAGCTGGCCGTGGTGGCGGTGATGTTGTGCACCGCGTTCAAGCTGCCTGACATCCGCCGGCAGGACATTTTGATCCCGTTGGAGCCACCAAGAACGGGAGCAGAAGACGTATTGGTTAATATCAGATGCTCTAATCCATTTTTCGCTCATATGTTCTAATTTATCGGAAATAGAGCTGGCTGTCAAGCAGTCTATGATATTGATCAGTTGATAATCGGGAGAGAACCGCAGAAGGTCAAAGGGTCGGCAGCCAGACAATGAATTCACTGCCGAATCCTAGCTCGCTGGTCACGGTGACATGACCGCCATGCGCTCTGAGGATCTCAGTGACAATGCTTAAACCAAGGCCAGTGCCAGGGATATGGCCTGAATCGGCGAGGCTGCCTCGATAAAAACGATCAAAGATCTTCCCCTGCTCAGGAACTGGGATCCCCGGGCCGTTATCGCTGACTGTCACGGAAACCCAGATTACGCCGTTGATTTCAGCCAGATCAGCACGCAGGCCAATCCGACCACCTGCAGGAGTAAAGATAATCGCGTTCTCCACCAGCTCGCCGAGAGCCCGGGCCAGCCAGGACTCATCTGCGATCATAATTGGGAGCTCTTCAGGAACCGGCGACACCTGCATGGTCAGTCCGGCTTCCTTGATACGCCCTTCATATCGAATCGCTACCGTCTCTACCAAAGAAGCCAGATTCAATTCTCGCCGATTGGTTGCTACCCGACCACTGTCTATCGAAGTCATCTGGATGATATCCTGCACCAGATTTTCCAGACGAGTCGTTTGTTCCAGAAGAATGGCTAGATATCGACTTGTCTCTTCGGTGTTCCCTTTACGCTTCAGCAAATCGACATACAGCTTGATATTGGTAACCGGGGTGCGCAATTGATGCGAGATATTGGTCATGAAAGCGGTTCGAACCTGTTCCAGCGCTTTGTCTTCACTGATGTCATTATGGCTGGAGACGAAACCAACCAAGTGGCCTTCAGCGCTATACACCGGCGTGACCGTCAGCATGGCATCGTATTCCTGCCCGTTTTTCCTGGTGTATAGGATTTCACCCTGCCACAGGCCATCTTTTGCCAGGGTGGTATCGATCTGCTCGATACGCTTGGCCGAAACACCCAGCAGTTCGAATGGTTTACCAATCAGCTCATCGGCACTGTAGCCGGTCATTATTTGGAAGCTGCGATTGACGTACCGTATTCGCTTCTGGAGGTCGTGAAGGGCGATGGCATCACTTACACTGCGAAGGATAGCTTCACTGCGCCCTTGCTCTGTCTGAATGTCTGCCGTACGCTCGGCCACCATCTCGCCAAGGTCTGAGACCAGCCTGGCGTTCTCGATGGCTATTGCGGCAGCATTTACCAATGGCAGAAGCGTTTCGGCGTCTGCATCTGAAAACTGATGCGGACGGATGCCATCCATCTGCAAAATACCCAAGACGCGATCGTGCAGGCAAATGGGAATTCCCATGTAGGAGTGGACCCATTCCCATCCTTCGATTTTGACCCAGTTTGGCGAATTGCCTGTATCTGCCATGGTAACTGGACGCCGCGACCGCACGATCTCCACAAGATTGGAGAAGTCGGTCAGGGGCAGCACCGCCCAACGCTTATCCTTAATCTGAAAATCGTAGCTGCGCCATCGAACCAATTGCAGTGAATCCCCTTCCAGCAGTGATATCGACGCCTGGGTATACGGAACGACCCGATTGGCGTAGCGCAGAATGTCATCCAGCAGGGTCTCCAGACTGGTCTCGGAGGCCAGCGCCAATGTTAGTTCAGTCAGGGTCTCCGCCAGTAATCGCTGCTCTCTTTCAGCAACCAGCAGCCGCTCGCGCTCCGCCGCGGTTGCCTGACGTTCTGTGATGTCGCTTACCACGCCGAAAACGATGAGTTCATCGTCCTGCTCCAGTTCAACGCGCCCATTGTCCCTGACCCAAACGACTTCGCCTGAGCCGTTAACTATGCGGTATTCGACTTCGCTGCCGCTGCCCAAGGCAAACTGCTCCCAATGAGAAGCAACTATCTCAAGATCATCTGGATGTACCATCGCCCGCCACTGTTCGTAGGATTCAGTGACCTGCTGAGGATCTCGCCCAGTCAGTTGACTGAAATTGGGAGAAACGAAGAGATAATTCCAATCGACTCCCCGGCGACGTTGAGCCATATAGACCACATCGCCGATCGAAGAAACCACCCGACGGAAACGTTCTTCACTTGCTTGAAGCTGACGGGTGCGGTCGGCAACCTGCTGCTCGAGCCCGGCATAAAGCTCCTGCATTTCAGAACGCATTCGCTCAACCGCATAGCCAACGATACGCACATCGTCTTCGCCGGAATTGAGGATTCGATGCACCAGATTGTCCCCTTCAGCCGAGTCAAGCAGCTGCTGTGTCTTCCGCCGCCGGGAAAGCGCCGTCTGGTTCAGACCCCAAACAAGAAGCAGCCCAGCTCCCAAAACCCCGGATATCACAGCCAAACCTTGATTGCGGGCGTCTCTCATACCCTCGACGTAGGTAATAGTGGACAATTTGACCAGTATGGCTCCGTTGGTCTGACCACCAGCCTGGGCAGCCTTGCCGGCAATCAGGTGGCTCGGCCCCCAGTCAAACATTGGCGTCTGGCTGGAAACCAGGGCCTGCCGGTATGCGTCGCCTGGCTTTGCGCTGCCTTCAGATTCATCCCACATCTCAAGTCGTATGTCCCCGGATCGATCCAGGACCAGAATAGAGACCAGCGGATTTGCTCTCTCAGCATCTACTGGGGCGGTGGTAATCGTAAATGGCTCTTGATCACCGAGGTGATCTGCTACCAATGCTTCAACCAGGGCCAGCATCAGTTCCGCTTCTTGCTCCACGGCGGCGCGTTGGATCTGCTCGACTTGCCTATATGCCAAAAGGGAAAGGATGATGGCAGTCCCAACCATCATCACGGCGGTGACGATACCGAATTTAGTCAGCGTAGGCAGTTCTTTCCAGCGCGCTACTTGCAAGGCAACCCTCCACAGGGAACAGCTATATCAAGCAGAAATAGAATCTCATAAATGGTCAGGGCCGCAGAAGGATCTTCCGCGTTCCAGGTTGGGCGGCGTGCTCAAAGGCGGTCAAGGCGTCACAAAGCTGATACTCCGCCTCCACAAGCTCTCGAACGACCACCCTACCCTTGTCAAGGAGCCGGAGCGCTGGTTCAAACGGGCCACATCTAGATCCAACGACATTGATCTCAGCCACTACCAGCTTGGTCAGGTCGATGTTGGCCCGCTCGGCGAAGGTGCTTTTTAATATCAGGGTGCCCATCGGCCTAACGATCCGCAGCGACTGGGCGAATCCGGCGTCATTGCCGGTGGCTTCAACGACGATATCAAAAGTGGAGTCAGGAATTTCGTCGACTAAGCCAACCTTTAGTCCCAGCTTCTCCGGAAGTGTCAAGGACGACTGACGCCGCCCGATCATGGTTACCTCAGATCCGCCCAAGGAAAGCACCTGCCCAATGAGCAGCCCCAGCCGGCCGGGGCCCACGACCGCGATGGCGGCTGTTGGGTTCAAAACGATCTGCTCTCTGATTCGCAGCGCGGCAGCGACAGGTTCGGTAAAGACAGCGATCTCGTCAGCTAATCCGTCTGGGACCAGGTGAAGATTCTCAACTGGCAAGGTCAGATAGTCGGCAAAGGCACCATCCTTGTTGATGATACCCAAAACTGTCCGGTGCGGGCAATGCTCCGCATGGCCAGCAAGGCAAAGAGGACATCGCCGGCAGCTCAAGTTGATCGAGCCCACCACTCGCTGTCCCAACCATTCGGCCTGGGCACATTCCTCCACCACGCCAGTGAACTCATGCCCAATCACACCGTCAAAACCAGCATACCCCTTGACGATCTCTAGATCGGTGGAACATATACCAGCCAGAGACAGCCGAATTAGCGCTTCGCCGGGCCTTGCTTCAGGTTTTGGATAATTGGAAATGAATCGTAATCCTGCCTTTGAAACATGGACAGCTTGCATCGAAGATCCCCTGAAACTACATATAAATTTCTACGGCGTTGGCGTTGCTTCAACCGGTTGAGACGAGGCTGCCTCTGGAACTGGGGCCGCGGATGCGGGCAGCCCCAGTAGTTCATTCAAAAATGTATCCAATTGGACGATGCCGGCATCAGAGGAAGGCCCTGACCATCGAGCCTCATATAGGCCATCAGCTGTTCTTAATACCAGAGACGAACTGAGCGGCGGTGCTGAAACCGCGGCGGTGTCCGTGACGACCGGGGTCGGGGTGGGAATGAAACTACTTATACCGGGCTGGAGTAAATCGCCAGCGAGCATTGTGGCGAATAGCTCTTCAACCTGGGCAATGGCCAGCGTACTGGTGTACCGGTTGGTGCCGTCGATGCCAATCGCCACCAGCTGTCCCCCATAGGACAGATTCAAACGAGCGCCATCGGATCGGCGATAACTCAACAGCTGGTCTAGAGAAAATGCCGCCTGGGGCCGTTCCAGGGCGACTCCGGTCAGTTTGTCTGCCGCGGCAGCATTCAGCTGCAGATACAGCGGCAGCAAGTCGGATGTGAGGGAAAATTCGGGACAGACGATATTGAAGGCGCGAGCGCTCTCACCCCAGTTGATGAACAAGGACTCTACCGGCGAACCTGGGCAGCTAATGACGTAGTTATCGCTCAGCTCAGCTAACTTCAGGGCGTCCAACTCAGGCGCCAACCTCTGGAATTGCTCCGCCGCGGGAACTGGCCCACCGATTTCTGACTCAGTTGCCAGCCAGGCGTACAGGGATCCGTCATCGGTAAAGGCAATGGTGTGAGCTGGGGCATAGGCGGTCGCGCTTCGCCTCAAGCCAACAGCAGTCCCATTCGGGAAGTGGGCACCCAGGGCAATTGACATGAAATTCTCTACGCTTGCCAGCAGGACTTCATCCGGCAGCCATCCAGCTTCGTCCAGGCCATCGAGCGATAGTTCATACTGTATCTGGACACAGAACTGACACCCATCCGGCAGGGGTTGGAGTTCCGCGGCAGCAAGTGCCTGGCGAAGCTCCAGCAAGACACCCCCCTGATTACTGTATTCAACTTGACGTCCGGTGGCTTTATCAAGGAAGATAATCCGGTTTGCCATGTCCCCAATCAGCACCCTGTCCAGGCCCAGGCCGGGAATTTCGTAGCTCAGTTCGACTATGACCTGATTGAAATCGACCGGGGTGGCCGTTGGGAGAGCGCTTTCCTGAGGGGCCGAAGCAGTCTCATCGCCGGCAGCTGCACGGGGCACGACGGTAGGAGGCGGCGTAAAAGTGGGCACCAGCGTCTCCGCCGGCCTAGCCACAGCTGAGGTGGCAGCTGTGGCCTCAGCGGTCATCACCGCAGTGGCTGCCGTGGTAGGCAAGGCTGGCGCTGTCTTTTCCGTACATCCCAACATCAGGAGCAGCAGACCCAACATCGACAACCTTGCTTTCACGTCACTTCTCTTTGAAGCGCTCTTTGGCTTCGATTAGCGTTTCCAACCATCTGGAAATACGCCGTGTAGTATTGGGTTATGCCTTTAGGAACGGGATCTCGTTATTTTCCCAGGCCACCAACATCGGTGTCGCCGTGAAAATCGAGCTGTAGGTCCCGCTGAGCATGCCGACAAATAAGACGGCGATGAAGGGCTTGATGGAAGCGCCGCCAAACAGCAAGATCGCTACCATGATAAACATCGCATTGAGCTGAGTGGCCAATGACCGGTGAATTGTCTCCAGGATGGAGCGATTTACCACGACTTCAAACTTCTCCAGGGGACGCCGGGCAATATTCTCTCTGATGCGGTCAAACACGACGATGGTGTCCTGCAGCGAGAAGCCAGCCACCGTCAGAACAGCGGTCAAAAAGAGGGCATCGACTTCCCAACCCATGACCACACCCATGATCGCAGCGAAGCCGAAAATCACAAACAGGTCATGGATCATGGCTGTCACGGCACAAGCACCGTAGCGGAAAGGATTCCGGACTTGTCTAAAGGTAAACATGATATAGACGAGTACGACCACCGCTGACACCAAGATGGCAACGAAAGCAGAGTTAGTTACTTCGTTGCCGACCGAGGCGCTGACACTCTGTGTTTGCGTGGTATCGGGCACAAGCGGGGCCAGCTGTTGATCCAGGGCAGTCTCAATGGCATGCGCTTCCTGAGGAGTTACGAACTTCGTCCGAATTTGCCACGCATTCTTGAGAGATTCGCCGCGAAGGGCGATGACTGCCGCGTTCTCGATACCGAATTGGCTGAAGACATCTTCTATCTGACTCTCCAATACCGTCTCAGTGAACTGGATCTCAAATCTAGTACCACTCTTGAAATCCAC